>CANGHM010000001.1 GCA_947453775.1 Rickettsiales bacterium
CGTTTAGTAACGTCAGTAATTTCAAGTAATTCTTGACGTCTGGCTACTTTGCAAGTTAAATTGCAAGCAATAATATTACTCAAATAAGAGGCATTGGCTTTTTGCGAAGAAACAATGTTTACCACCTCAGCATTAATACTGCGATTAATTTTTGCATACTGTTTAAATAGATCTATTGCCTCATTAAGCATAAATGCTACCTCTTGATGATTGCTATAGCTCTCATCTGGCACAGGCGAATATTGACCTTGAAAATATCCAGTATCGGTAATATTTTCCAATCTTACTCTGGTTTCACCTTCGACTAAAAGCTTAATATTTGAGTCTGAAAGCCTGATTGTTTGAATAATTTTGCCAATAACACCCACGCTAAATAGATCTGCTGCTTTTGGGTCTTCGGCATCTTGTGATTTTTGTGCGGTAAAAAGTATACGCTCAGTTTTATCTATTCTGCCAGCTAATAATGCTTTGATCGATTTCTCCCTACCAATAAAAAGTGGAATTATTGCGCTTGGAAATAATACTATATCTCGTAATGGTACTATTGGTAGTATGGGTGTAGACATGATTAGTTACATAAATTTATTTTCTTCCTTAACTACAAATATGGTGCTTAGTATTTGAAAAATCAATACAGATAAGAATAAAAGTCATAATATAAGTAAAAATAGATGCATTATTTTTTAAAAGCTTTTTATCTGAATCTTCCAGATAGGTTATATAAATACCTTATCCTTGATTTATACCATTAGCAGTATATCATGAATTATTTCTGAGAAAGGATCGGGGTATTATAAAATTAAATCTTTTCTTATTTTGTAGCTGTTTTGTCATATTATCAAACACCCTCTCTACACTACATAGTCAAGATTTAGCCCCGATTATTTATAAAATAAATTTTTTTGCCCAAATCATAAAGCAACGATGTGCATTTATCTTGAGCCTTCTAACTTTGAAAGATGCAAAAATACTTGACTAAATTAGTGGGTTAATAGTATTATACTATCTATATTAAATAGGATATACCAGATAACTTTATGATGCTTACCACAAAGGGTCGCTATGCCGTGACCTCTTTAATTGACATCGCTTGCGTAGATCAGTTATTACCGGTAAATTTAAAAGATATCGCCTTAAGGCAAAACTTGCCTCATGCTTATCTAGAGTCCATCTTTTGTAAGCTTAAAAATGCTGGGCTTGTCAAAGCTGTAAAGGGTCCAGGGGGCGGGTATTCATTGGCCAGACCTCTTGGGCAAATTAGCATTAAGGAGATTATTGATGCAGTCGAAGAAAAAATTCAGATGACTAAATGCGGCAATATGCCAAATAAAAGCTGTGTCCCTAATGGCGCTAAGTGCTTTACTCACGATCTTTGGAATGGCTTAAGTCAGCATATTAGTGATTATCTAAGCAATATTTCTATTCAAGACGTTGTGGAGAGTAATTTATGATTTACCTGGATTATAACAGTAGTTGGCCTTTGAGCCATAAAGCTCTTAGTGTTATGAGTGATGCTGCTAATCTTATGCCTTTAAATCCATCATCAACCCATTGGTTTGGCCGGGGTGCCAAATATAAACTAGAGCAAGCCAGAGAAAGTATTGTAGCTAGTTTGGGCGCACAGAAAAACTACGATTTACTTTTTACCTCAAGTGGTAGCGAGGCAAATAACCTGGTTTTAAAAAATTTTTATCAAGAACAGATTTTTATCTCCGCTATTGAGCATTTATCGATTTATAATCATATTAAATATAATCCGCAACTTAAGGTTATTAAAGTTACGCCAGATGGCTACATCGATTTGCAGCATTTACAAGATTTGCTACAGAGCTCAAATGGCCAGAAGAAATTGATATCAATAATTTTTGCTAATAACGAAACAGGGGTAATACAAGATTTGGCACCAATTATCGATCTTGCAAAACAACATGAGGCTTTAGTGCACAGCGATTTTAGCCAGGTGGTGGGAAAATATAATTGCGATTTGGATTCTTCTGATCTAGATTTCATCACCATTTCAAGTCATAAATTTGGTGGACCAGTTGGTATAGCTGGTTTGTTTTATAAAAAAGGCCTGCATTTGGTTCCACAGGTCATTGGCGGAGGGCAAGAAAAAGGACTTAGATCTGGTACACAAAACGTATTATCTGCCACAGCTATGGCAAGTGCTATGCCCGATCAAGACCAGCTAGTAAGCAACATAGCGCATATGGAAAAATTACGCAATTCTTTGGAAGATCGTTTGAAAAGTTTTTACCCAGCTCTGCGCATCGCTAACGCCTCTTCTAAAAGGCTATGCAACACATCTATGATTATTATGCCTGGCGTTGCAAGCCAAATGCAGTTAATTAGTTTTGATCTTAAAGATATTGCTATTAGCAGTGGTTCGGCTTGCTCTTCAGGTAAAATTGGACCGTCGCATGTACTGGAAGCTTGTGGGTATAGCCGGCAAGATAGCGCATGTGCGATTCGCGTTAGTCTTGGCGCTAGCACAACCGAGCAAGAGATAGAAACTTTTTGCCAAGTGTGGCATGAAATTTTTCTTAATAACCTAAATATGCAATCAAATAGGGTATCAATATGACTAATCAAATAAATCTGCAAAAACCAATATATTTAGACTATCAGTCCACTACTCCTACAGATCCAAGTGTACTTGAAGCCATGTTGCCGTTTTTTACTCAAAAATTTGGCAACCCTCACTCAAGAACTCATAGCTTTGGCTGGGAGGCCGAAGATGCAGTTGAGCTAGCAAGAAGCCAAGTGGCTGGATTAATTAACGCCCAAAGTAAGGATATTATCTGGACATCGGGCGCAACAGAGTCAAACAACCTGGCTATTAAGGGCTGTGCATTGTTTAATAAAGATGGTAAGAATCATATTATTACCTTGCAAACAGAGCATAAATGCGTTTTAGATATCTGCAGGCAGCTTAAATCGCAAGGTTTTGAGATAACTTATTTACCAGTGCAATCCAATGGATTGGTCGATTTAAATCGTCTTAGCGATGCTATTAGCGAAAAAACCCTACTTGTTTCGATTATGGCGGTAAATAACGAGATAGGTGTTATCCAACCTTTAAAAGAAATAGGGCAAATATGCAGAAGCAAAGGTGTGTATTTTCACTCTGATATTGCTCAAGGCTATGGTAAAATTCCTATAGATGTAGAAGAATGTAATTTAGATTTGGCAAGTATTTCAGGCCACAAGATTTATGCCCCTAAAGGCATAGGTGCACTTTATGTAAGGTGCAAACCACGTGTGCGCTTGGTGCCAATGATGAATGGTGGCGGGCAGGAAAGGGGCATGCGCTCAGGAACTGTTTCCCCTGCTTTAGTTGCTGGCTTGGGCCGGGCTGCGCAAATCGCTCAAAGCCAGATGCAAGAGGAGTTGGTGCGCATTAAACATTTGTCTGATTTCTTTATTGATAAAATAACTTCTAAAATTCCAGAAGTATATTTAAACGGAGACAGAAATATGCGCTATCCTGGTAATATCAACTTAAGTTTTGCATATGTTGAGGGTGAGTCGATGATTTTGGCAATTAAGGATTTAGCAGTTTCCTCGGGCTCTGCTTGTACATCTTCTTCGCTTGAGCCATCGTATGTGCTAAAGGCCCTTGGGCTGGATGATGAAATGGCACATACTTCGATTCGCTTTGGTATTGGTCGCTTTACTACGATGGAAGAAATGGAATATGCAGCTGATGTGGTGATCTCTAAAATTGAGCATTTAAGAAATTTAAGTCCGCTTTGGGAGATGGTTCAAGAAGTGATAGATTTAAAACAAATTCAGTGGTCAACTCATTAGCAGGCTTTTTAATAATTAATATTAGGTGATAATTTATGGCATATAGCAAAAATGTAATGGATCATTATGAAAATCCACGCAATGTTGGATCGATGGATAAAAACGATGCAAGCGTAGGGACTGGTTTAGTTGGCGCACCATCTTGTGGCGACGTGATGAAATTACAGATTAAAGTAGATAAAGATGGCACCATACAAGATGCTAAATTTAAAACTTTTGGCTGCGGTAGCGCGATTGCTGCAAGCTCTTTAGCTACTGAGTGGATTATAGGTAAAAATATGGAGCAAGCTGACAAAATTAAAAATATGGAAATAGCTCAATATTTATCTTTGCCGCCAGTAAAAATGCATTGCTCAATGTTAGCTGAAGATGCCATTAAAGCAGCGATTGCTGACTATAAGTCAAAGCAAACAACATAACTTGCTTATGAGTATTATTACCGTTAGCGATACTGCTGCTGAGCGCATAAAACATTTACTTAGCTTGCGCGCAAGTAGCTCTTATGGTATTCGGGTTGGGGTTAAAAGTGGTGGATGCTCGGGTCTTTCTTATGTGATTGAGTATGCCGATGCTTTGCGCCCTTTTGAAGAATTAATTGAGGTAAAAGGAGTGCGTATTTTAATCGATCCTAAAGCTATAATGTATGTGATTGGCTCGCAGATGGATTATACCGAAGATAGCTTTAAATCAGGATTTGTATTTAACAATCCTAACGAAAAAGCCAAATGCGGCTGTGGTAAGTCTTTTAACGTTTAATGTCTATTTTAGCGATGAATAATTATTTTGAGATACTAAATTTACCAATGCAATTCAGACTTGAGCTAAATGATATAGACCGTCAATATTTTGCCATGCAGCTTAAATTTCATCCAGATACTGCTTGCGACGAAAAGCAAAAAGAGCATTTTATGCAAATGACCATACAAATCAATAATGCATATAAAGCTTTGCGCGATGATTTAGCAAGGGCAAAGGAGCTGCTCAAGGTTGCTGGTATGGACTTAGATGATGTAAAATATCGCAACTCTATAGCGCAGCAAGATCTGCAAAATATTTTTACCGACGCCCAAGAAATCTCAGATACCGAAGATGGCAATATTTTGGCAGCCATGCTGGGGCAAAAAAACTCACAAAGAAACGCACTGGTTAATTCTTTAGCATCAGCTTTTGAGTCAAATAATTTAAACCAAACTGTGCAAGATACATTGCTTTTAAAGTATGTCGATAATTTGATCAAGCAAATTAAGCAAAAACTGCACAAAAAGTCACCTCATTAATCTTATGCTACAAATCCAAGATCCAACAAAAGACAATCCTCCAGTTGTGGTGGGTATTGATTTTGGCACCACTAACTCACTTATTGCTTTTTGCGAAGATCGAAGGCCGTATATTTTAGGCCAAAACTCTCATTTAATTCCTTCGGTTTTATATTATCTAGATGATCGCTGGCATGTGGGACATGCACCTTTGGGCACCCTTAGCATCGCCTCTATTAAGAGAATTTTGGGAAAAACCTACTCTCAAGCAATAAGTTGCAATAGCATAGCAAACCAGGTAAAAGATCTGTTGGTAGAAGATTGTGGCGCACTGAAGATAAAAATTTTAGATCAGCTTTTTGAGCCAATTTATTTAGCCAGCTTAATTTTTAAAAAACTTATAGATATTGCCAAGCAGCATTTAGCTCAAGATATAGCAAAAGCAGTGGTAACCGTGCCTGCATATTTTGACGATATACAAAAAGCCGACATTAAAAAGGCTGCCCAACTAGCAGGCTTAGAAGTAATACGCCTGCTTAGCGAACCAACTAGCGCTGGCCTAACTTACGGCGTAAATTACGCCACAAATGCTGGCACTTTAAAATCCAATCAGTATGTGGTATATGATTTTGGTGGCGGCACGTTTGATGTATCGTTATTGAAAATTGAAGATAAAATTACCCAAGTAATTGGGGTATGCGGCGATGCTACTTTGGGGGGCGATGATATCGACAGGGCAATTTGCCTGTTTATAAAACAAAAATATGGCACTCTACTGATGCCAGCAAGCGCTAAATTACTAAAAGAACAAGGCAGCTGCCTCGACGATAAAGGGCTAAAGATTTCGCTCAGTCAAGAAGAGCTAGCGCATATTGCCCTACCATTTGTGCAAAAAACGATCGATCTAACCCGCCAAATACTTTCCTGCGCGCAAAATGCAAGTGGTATTATTTTGATTGGTGGATCAAGTCGCCTAAATTTAGTTAAACAATTATTGGCCCAATTTGACTTGCCTTTGCTAGACGATATCGACCCAGATAAAGCGGTGGCTCTTGGGGCAGCCTTGCAGGGAGAAAATTTATCGCGCTCTAAAAGCCATGTGTTGCTAGACGTAGTAGCTCTTTCTTTGGGCATAGAGGTTATTGGCGGCCTAAATGAGAAGATTATTTTACGCAATAGCCCAATTCCATCTTGCGCCAAGATGCATTTTACCACTTACGCAGATAATCAAACTGCATTTAAACTGCATATTTTGCAAGGCGAGCGAGAGTTTGCCAAAGATTGTATATCGCTAGGCATTTTCGAGCTTAGCGGCATTGCTCCTATGCCAGCTGGTATGGTGAAAATTGAGGTAAGTTTTATGCTTGATGCCGATGGTCTTTTGTATGTTAGCGCGACTGAGGAAGCCACCCAAGCAACTAAAGAGTTGATAGTATCTGCACATAGTGGATTAGCCGATGAGAAAACTAATCAGATTGTTAGTGATGCCATAGCCCATATGCAAGCCGATCATGAAGCGCGCATTTTGCAAGAGGCGATTTTGAAAGGTAACAATTTTATTACCAAAGTAAATAATTTGTTAGTTAAATTTGAACAGGTGGACGAAAAAATTACTCAAGCTGTGTCTAATTTACAACACTCTATTAATCAACAAAGTGCAAAATCAATTGAAAAAGCCATATCTGCGCTAGATGAGGTGTTTAGTCCGGTTTGTGCCAAATATTTCAATCAACAAATTAGCAGTTTATTGAAGGGAAATAAAATATTATAAACCTTTTTTAGAGAGCTTTTTGATGGTGAAAAAGCCATTTTTTAATCTGCTAAATCTGTCTTATCCAGCACTTCAATCATAAATCAAAAATTATATTTTATTACACCCTTAAAGTTTAATATTTCAATATTTTATTTATTTAAAACATTTAAATCTTTAATTTTAATACTGCTTTCACATTATATTGTTTTATATTTTAGAATTTTATAACTTAACTATTAGTTACTGCTTTCGCTATAATTATTGCTCTAGAACTAATATCGATAATATTATATACTTATTAGTAGTGGTTATAAATTTTCAGTTGATAATTATCAATCATTAAAATGCTTTTTACCTCCAAGGTGATTGAGCAGAAAAGCATGACCTGATTTTCCTGAAGATTTAGGCGAATTATGTAAATTTTACAAAAAAATATTTAAAATAATCTTTTTTAAGTTTTTTAAATTCAACTATCTATTTTTTATTATTTAAAATGCCCGCAATAAATTTATCATTTTTGTTTCCCTGTATACCTTGCTGTAAAGGGCAAGAAGGCCAGGAGGAAAACAGACGATCAAATGATCCAACAACGCCTCTTACAAAAGCAGATTTTGATTCAACGCCAATATTGCCCCATACTATTCAAGATTCTCTAGATTCAAAAGGTCAAGCACATCAAACACAACCACTCGCACCAAGGTCTATAGATTTTCAAGACGAAGATTGCCAGGGATCGGCTGCTTTTGAGGAACGAACGGCCGCCGCAATGCTTACGCTTCCTGAAGCAGAGGAGCTAGATCAAGATCTTATTATCTCAAATCAAATATTAGCAAGTATGCGAAGGAATTGTGTTGAATCAAGAAATAACGACGATGATGCAGCAAGCACAAGAAGTGATAGCACTACGCGCACTGATGGATCCGACATTGGAAAAAGAGAGCAAGCCAAACAAGATTGGATGAAGTATGCAACTCGGAAGAATGATTGTTTACCCATCCATATAAAAGAAGGATTTGAGGCATATGTATACCAAGATAATAAATGCTTTTTATTAAAAAAAATTATCTGGAGTGGTCCATATTCAAAAAAAGGCAAAAGTAAATTTTTTGAATTAGAAATTATTCATTTAATCATGACATCTAAGGTAAAAGAGGATATACAAAAAGTCGATATTGCACCTAGCGTAGCAAATGAACTAAAGACTGAGGACATAATAAAAGGTTTGTTAATTCATGAGGTTACTCCAATCGCATTTCATACACCTGAGATGTTAGTTATTTTACAATGCTCGAAATTTTGTGAAAGCTCTATTCAAAGCGATTTAGCTCAATTGGGTAAATCTGGCCATCTGGCAGTACAAGAGCAGCAAGAATGGCAGAAACCTGCTTGGTTTATTTCTAGAGCAAAAAAAAAGCTTAATATAGAAGATATTTTATCTAAAGATCAGATAGCACAACATCTTAAGCAAATTTTAGCATCAGATTCTGAAGCATTGCCCCCGTTTTATCACGCTGCATCTGAGAATGAACCAATTGATGTAGTAATTGGCGGCGATACATTTCAAGCCCTTTCTTTTAAGGCTTGATTACCAACAAAAAAGTTTTTTAATAATAACTAAAAATAATAATTTATATGAAAAAACATAACTTTTTAATTAATATTCTATGCTTGTCAACGTTTTCTTTATTATCTCTACCCACTGTTGCTGCTGAAATACAAGATATTGGAGTTCTGCCAGCTGGGCAAACCCTGGATGACGCTTTTGACGCTTTTGCAGAATTTTCTCGTTCAGAGTCAGAAGATGATGGAGATGAAGAGCGAGGTCGCGAGAGACAACGAAATAAAGCCCCAAGAAATGTAGGTACTGGATTTGAGCCAGCATCACCAAAGCAGACTGGAGGAGCTGCCGCTGCCCCTCTTCAAGAGGGTGTAGATGACTTAGCGCACAGTGGGTCTGCATTCACAGCACCAAGCGCTGAGTCAAATGCAGAATTAGCAGCAGCCAGTGCTCCAGCATCACCAAGACGCGCTGAAGGAGCTGCCGCTGCCCCTGCCCCTCAAGAGGATCTAACATTTTCTTTTGGTATATTTGGTTCAGCAGAAGATAGGGCAGATTTTCAAGCACCTACCCAAGAGACACAACAAGGGGCTGAAGAAGAGAGTGGGCGCGGCGGTAGCGCAGGAGGTGCTGAAGATGATCAACAATTAGCAGCTATAGACTGTCGGATTGAAGAACTAACTGGAGAAGCACAAACCGTCTCGGCAGAGGTAGATGCAGGCGTAGAAGCAGGAGATCCAGGGGCAATTCGTCAGACTGAAGAAATAAATGCAGTAGCGGAGCAAGTATTGGCAGAATTGCGGGCCGAATTGGCAGAAGAACAGCGTGCTGCCACAGCAGAGGCCCAACAAGAGCCTGAAGCAGGAGAACTAGGCGCTGGGTCAGATCTATCACCAGGAGCACAACAAGTTCCTGCAACAGAAGATCCAGCATTAACTCATCAGGCTGGAGAAATAACTGTAGCAATCGAGAGCCCCTTGGAAGCAGAGCGGGCAGAATTAGCACAAGACCAGCTATCGTCAGTAGCTAGTACTCCAACATCATCAAGATCAGAACATCATGATGCCATAGCAGCAGGCGGTAGAGGACATGGCTTTGGCCGAGCAGCAGAAGGCGGTGGTGGCGCTACTGCACCAAGCGGAAGTGGCTTTGGCCGAGCAGCAGAAGGCGGTGGTGGCACTACCGCACCAAGCGGAAGTGGCTTTGGCCCAACATTTACAAGGGCATCAGTAGCCAGTTGGGGTGGCTCAAGAGCTCACCATGCTGGTGCCGCAACACAACAACAAGCATTTACTGAACCAGGAGGACGTGTCTTTGGCCGAACAGCTACAAGCACACCAGTGGGCAGTTGGGGTAGTGACTTAAGACTTCAAGGCGGCACAGCAGCAGGCGGTGGTGGCGGCTTTGGCGCAGCTGACCAGGATGCAGCAAATCCGATACTTACAGAACCAGACTGGCTTACAGAAGACCCTAACTTAGACTTTGCACCAGGAGGAGGTGCATCTGGTGCAGGCGGTGGTGGTGGCTTTGGTGAAGAAAGGCCATTCACAGAAGCAGATTTGGAAAGAGAGGATGAGGAGTTCTTGGCTAGATTACAGAGCTTAAGTGTAGAAGGCGATAAACAAGAGATAGCAAGGATACATCAAAAGCTCATCGATGAATCGAATAGCTTAATCAGCGCAATTTCTCTTAAATTAGAACCAATCGATCAATCAATCAATACCAAAAATTTCCGCATCGTATTGCATGCGCATGCTTTTCTTGATATTCGACAGCAATTTAGCCTAGCTGATGGAAGGAAAAATCGTGCTAGAGCTATCTTAAATCTCTTACAGCAGAGTGGTTCAGGAGAATTTGAAGATAAATCAGCAGAGCAAGAAAAAGTGATCGCAAACTTAGAGAAATTAAGAAAGACAATTAGAAATAGCGAAGATAAGCATAAGTCTTTAATCAAAATAATGCTTCATTTACAATCAGCTGCTCGAATACGCAAACAAATAGACTCAGTTAAGGATCAAGAAAGTGTCGATTATTATCAATCTCAAATGAGGAAAATATTTGCCGCGGAAGCGCAGGGTGAAATTGAATCAAGATATCTAGATAAATTAATATCTAATAATTCCCATAATCCTGAAGATGATCAAGCAATTTTGGCTCAAGTGAAAGAGCAATACGCAGATGAATTATTTGCGTTAACCAATGCTGACTTGACAGGAGTGCAAGATCCCTCTGTGCTTATTCGCCAAGCTGAAATTGCCTGCAAATATGCAACCGCTATCACATATATGCCAGATTCAAGAGCGCGAAGGGAGCAGGTATTAGCTTTTGCGGAGCGAATAATCGATGATATTTACAACCGAGATAAAATTGCCCTAAGAGCCATACTAAGCGGTGGGGGCATCCCAGGCGGTGGCAGTATTCCTTTAAGCGAAGCTGAGATAAAAAGCAGTATTGAAAAATATAACTCACAAGCTGGTGAAAAAATATCTTCAGTGGTAAGTTTCATTACCTCAGGTCTGCAAAATAAACTATCTGCTATATCCGCATCAGCTGCAGCCGGTTCAGATATTGCCCTAAGGCATGGTGTGGTGCTAAATGTTTTAGGCGGTATGGCTAACAATACTTCAAAAAAATATGACAATAAATCAAATTTTATTGGAGGCGCAATTGGCTATGAAATTGCTAATGAAAATAAGACTTTCGGCGCGGCAATAAACTTAATCCAGCATGGTGCTAAATATCAGAATATAGCCTCTAAATCTAATATATACGTTGGATCTATATACGGTATTTTAGATTTAGACAAAGTGTTTTTAGGTATTTCTGCTTTTGGCGGTAAGAGCTTTGCTAAAGAAAAAAATGATAATGCTTTTGACGCCAATCTTTACGGCGCTAATTTAATACTTGGTGGAAAATTTCACTATGGCAAACATAAGCTGATGCCTTTTGTTGGTGCATCTTATGCTCGTATGGATCGTGTAAACAAAACTAAGCAGGATAAAGATTTGGGCGATAGAATCGCGCAAGATTTAAAGTTGAGTATTAACTTTAAGCATTCCTATGATTTTCAGACCCAAAGTGGAATTGTAACACCTTCTGTTACATTTGGTCTAGCAGGAGATGTATTGTATAGCCCGGATGTGAAGCTAGTAGTTAGTGCTAATCAAGCTCCTTACGATATTAAACTTGCTAACAAAGTTAAAGTAGTAGGGTTTGTTGCTCCTGGGATTGCTATTCAAAACGATATGTTAAAACTTTCAGCTTCTGTTAGATTGGAAAAAGGACGCAACTATTTCGCCGGTATGGGATCTTTGAACTTAGCTCTTAAGTTCTAGGGCTCCTTGTCTTTGACTAAAGAGTAGCTATTTTAAGCTGCCCTTTTAGACCTTCTTCAATAGTACTAAATATCTTACTCGTGAGTTATCGACTTAACTCATCACTATCCCTTATATAAAAATTAATCTTTATGCAAAAAAATAAATTTATAATTAATCTTTTAAATTTACTAGTATTTATTTTCTTTTTTGTTGATTCATCATTTGCTAGTGATACTTGGAATTGGAAAATACGAGATACAAGCACTGATACAACACATTGGACAAAAATATATGAGCAAGATCTACAAAAAATATTACCCCAATTTGAAAAAAATCAACAGTATCGGGGTTTGATAAATCAACTTCAAGTTGAATCTTGGCAGATGTGTGAGGCTGAGCATAAAGAACATGGTAAATTTAAGATTAGTTTGAATAGCGATGGCTCAAAGTTATTCTTTGCAAATGACCCTTGGATTGAAATTTCTGAAGCAAAAATGCTATCTTTCTTTGATGAAATGAGATGTAAAAATAATCGTGACACGATGTGCAAATATAAGGAAAAAATTCTTGAAAATTTTCAAAGAAACCAAAAGCGTTATTGTTATATTAACCATCCTGAGCATGGTAACTTTAAGCTTATTTTTGATGATAATGACAGATTTCATTTGTTTCGAAAGAAATCATATGATGATGATGACAAGTTATGGAGTGAGTCAGTTAGCATCACGAGTGAGTTATGGAGCAAACCAACTCCAGAGCTAGGTCGCTTTTGGAATAAAATCTCTATAGATGAATTCTTGAGTAAAGAACTTTCGTACTATTTGAACGAGAATAAATCGAATAGTAGTGAAAAGAATTATTCTGAGTATAGCATATCGCAGTATCATAATGACTCGGGTGATAAATTATTAGAGGTGACTTATGTAGCGCGTGAATTAATTAATGGTGACCAATATCCTTTGCGGGATCATTTTAAATTTAATATGCCTTTGTTGAAGAGCGAAATCGAAGATAGCTATAGTCAAATGAGTATGCAAATACCTTCTGTGATCAATTACATGAGCTTTTTGCTGGAGGGTAAAATATCTTCTATGGGGTCTGCAGCATCAGCGGGATCCGATGAAAGCTTTAGGCATGGCGCGGTGATAAATACTGTTGGCGGTATTGCTAGGGATACTTTAGAAAAACACGATCATAAATCTAATTTTATTGGCGGCTCATTTGGTTATGAGCATGAGAGTCTAAACCAACTTTTAGGCATAGCGGTTAGCTCATTAAAATATAACGCTAAGTACATGGATAAAGCATCTCAATATAATATTTATATTGCATCTATATACAATATTTTAAATTTTGATGATGGTTTTTTCAGTTTTTCTGCTTTTTATGGTAAAAGTTTTACCAAAAATATCAACAATAATTCACTTGATAATCCTGTATACGGTGGTAATTTAATGATTGGTAAGAAATTTGCATATGGTCAAAACAAACTGACACCTTTTGTCAGCGGCTCTTATGCTGGCATGAAGAGTGATTTTTTAAAAGAAATCGGCGCAGATCAAGATCTACAAAATGTGGGTGATGGTATCTCTAGGGCTGTTAAAGTAAGTTTTAACTTTCGGTATTCATATGATTTTCAGATGAAAAGTAGCATCATAACACCTACCCTTACAGTTGGTTTTGCAACAGATGTACTTGATTCTCCTGATCTTAAGTTACAATTTAATCCAGGTGAGAATACTTACGATATTAAATTACCTAATAGAGCCAAGATAATAAGTTTTATTGCTCCTAGCCTTTCGATTCAAAACGATA
>CANGHM010000002.1 GCA_947453775.1 Rickettsiales bacterium
AGGTTCGGAGCAATTATAAAATTAATATTTTTAGAGATATTTTAAATAGTAAAGGGGTTTGGCAAATTGCAACCTCATTATCTTTTCAATCTTATAACGGTCCTGCTATATCTCCTTGAATAAATTGTTTTAAACAAGGATTGTCGGATTTATCCATTTCTTCTTTTTTGCCCTGCCACACGATCTTACCATCATTTAACATTATTATATCTGTAGCAATTTGTCTTACGCTGTTCATATCGTGAGTAATTGTGATAGTTGTAGCATTAAGATTTTTTCTTACCTTATTGATTAAATCATTAATAATATTACTCATTATAGGATCCAGGCCAGTTGTTGGCTCATCAAACATAATAAATTTAGGATTAGAGCAAATAGCTCTTGCTAGTGCCACTCTTTTCATCATGCCACCTGAAAGTTCAAAAGGATAAGCTTTGAGCAAATCATCTTTTAATCCAACATCATGAAGTTTGCTAGCTGCAAGATCTGATATTTGCGTTTTACTTATTTTATCTTTAATGCCAAAAGTGATATTTTCTTCTATATTTAGTGAGTCAAATAACGCCCCTCCTTGAAACAAAAACCCACAATCGTTTAAAACTTGTTGTTTTTGAGCATTTGTAGCAGTCATAAAATTTACACCATCTATAATGCTCTCTCCTTGATTAGCTTTCATTATGCCTATCAAAGTTTTTATCAATACAGATTTGCCAGTACCTGATTTTCCTATTACAACCAAAGAGGATCCTGCAGATACTTTAAAACTTAAACCTGTTAGTATTTTTTTGCTTCCAAAGCTTTTATGTAAATTATTTACTTCAATTTGTTGATTCATTTATCGACCGATCTTTTATTTTTACTCTGCTTATTACTTTTTCCACTCCCTTAATTCTAGCAGCAATTTGGGTTACTTTATCAAGCTCTTCTTCAGACATCGCTAAGCCAAAAATATATACAACGTTATTTTTTGTCACGATGGTATAGTTAATAAACTTAACATTTCTATCTGTAAATATTTGCGAGAATATTCTTGTTGTTGTCCAAGCATCTTGAGTATATTGTGTAAGATTGAATTTACTATCTTCTTTATCTATTTCAAGCTCATTTACTACTTCTTTTACACCACTTTGGTTCCAAGCTATGTTTATTGATGTTAACATATCTTCTTCATTTTCTACCACTCCTGTGTATAACACTCTTCCTTGAAATACCTCAACATTAATTTTAGAGTATAGGTTTTTAAATCCTAGTAGAACAAACTCTTTTTTTATCTTTATAGCTATTGCTGTATCATCAACTGATTGCCCTACTGTTTTATCCTTGATAGCAGTTGATCCAAACATTATTAGACCAATTCCTGTAAATATTACACATGATTGTAACAATAGCAAAGAGGCTAGTAATATTATGTTCTTTAAAAGTATTTTCATTTTGAGATATTTTGCACTGTTTTTTTTGTTAAATCCAAATTACTTACTTTGTCTTTACTTATATATCCAATAACATGATTATACCTCATTCCAGCTTGAAAAAGTAAGACCCCTAATTCTTTTAATATTACTTTATCTTTATCACTAAATTTGGCTAATACTAGTTCTTTAATTTCTTGTAAAAATTGCCATGAAGTTTCAAGATTAGCTTTTATAACATTGTTGATCTTAGTCAGCTTTGCTTGTTCGTATATATTTTGCCCAGAGGTGTCATTGCGGTTGATATAGCTATTGCTTTTTAATTCATTAAAATTTACTTTAGAACCAAATAAGTGTCTATATAGCAAGATACTCACAATAACAAAAAATAATAAAAATATTAATGGTTGAATATATTGTAGCATAAGAATATAGTTTTTTCTGCTGATATTATTTAACATTTGTTATATATTAACATAGTATTTTTGAAAGGCTAAAAATGTTAGTCTCTTAAACCAAAGATTTATATTTTGTATAGTCAGCAAATTACACATTTTTAGTTCGTAAATTTTGGAAAAAGTCTGTAAGTAATTTTTTAGCTTCCTCTTGCATTATTCCTTCAAAGATTTCTTGGTTTTCATTTTCTACTATACCTTTGGTTTCTTTAGTAGCAAAAAATACTTTATTTAATCTTACCATTGCAATAGCTTTTCTGCACATTAAGCAAGGCTCAAGGGTTATGTATATGTTGTATTCTTCTAGATATTTTTTCCCTAATTTTCTACATGCCTCGTTAATAGCTATCATTTCAGCATGCATTGTTGGATTATTTAAACTTTCAACTTGGTTATGAGCTTTGCTTAAGAAGCCTTTATTGTTGGCAATTACGCATCCAACAGGCACCTCTCCTTTATGATATGCTATTTTTGCTTCATCTAATGCTAGTTGCATATATTGATAATGCTGAGGATTAAATTTCATTTTTTATTGAAAAGGTTTTATCACAACCATAATAACGCATATTACCATTAGTGCCGTAATGCTTTCATTAATTATTTTATAAAAAGTTGGGCTATTAGTATTGGTATTATTGAGGAATTTTTTATGCCATTTTATCATTAAACCATGCAGTAATAATAGCAAAAATACACAGCTCATTTTTATGCAAAAAGCTATTCCTAAATTATGCCAGCCATATATATGGGCAAGTATTAGACCAAAAAAGATCGTTACTATCATTGCTGGATTTATAATAAACTTTATTAGTCTATGCTGCATTATTTTGAATGTGTCTTGGGTTTCTTTGTTTGTATTTTGAGCATGATATACAAATAACCTTGGCAGATAAAGCATTCCTGCCATCCAAGATATTAATGCAATTATGTGTATTGCTTTGAACCAATTATAGTAGTTTGCCATAGTTGGGTATATTTTTTTATTTACAGATACAATATTTGAACTTATCTTCGCACAATCTTCTACCCTCAAATGAGGTGATGTTTTTTGGTCTTTCTAAGCTTATTTTTACTAAGTTTTTAAGGCATGTTATAAAATTTTTGTTTGTTCCTACGGTTGGCACTCTTATGTAGTTGGCCTCTTTAGCTATCTGTTTATAGTCAATATCTAGCTCTACTAATGTTTCTGAATGCTCTGAAACAAAACTAATAGGTACAACTACTATTTCCTGTTTTTCTTGGTTTAATTTATTTATAATATGCTTTGTATTTGGAGTCAGCCATTTAACAGGGCCTATTTTGCTTTGGTATGTAATAATATGCTTAATATTAGAAAAGCTGGTCATTACTAATTTTACTGTTTTTTCTATCTGTGACTGGTAAGGGTCACCTTGCTCTATTATGCGCACTGGCAGACTATGGGCCGAGAAAACTATAGTTGTATTGCTGATATTTTCTACTCTCTCTAGGGCTTGTTTTATTAGCTCTGTTTGGGCATTGATAAAATTTGGGCAAGAGTAGAAGCACCCTATTGTTTTTATTTCAATATCTTTGAATGTATTTTTTATTTCCTCCACAGCTGAATATGTTGTTGTGTAAGAAAATTGAGGATACATTGGAATACAAACTATTTTTTTTGGATTATATAGCTTTATTTCTTTTTCTAGATCTTTTATATCGGGTTTTGCATGTCTCATGCATATGTATACTTTAAAATTATCTTTTTCTGTTAGTAATAGATCTTCTAATGCTTTTGCTTGCTTTGTTGTTTCTTCTAAAATTGGAGATTTACCTCCTATCAGTGAGTATATTTTTTGTGATTTTTTTTTTCTTAATTTAGAGATTAGTTTAGCTAATAACCATCTGATTGGTTTTGGTAAATTTATGATGGTTTTATCGTAAAATAAGCTAAATAAAAAATCCTCTACCTGATCAAGATTTTGCGGTCCACCTAAATTTAGTAGTACTACTGCTATTTTTTCTGATTCCATGCTTTAACTAAATCTACTAAAAATTGGACATTCTCTGGCTTAGTTTGAGGTAAAACACCATGTCCTAAATTAAATATCAGCCTATTGTTATCTAAATGATTTAGTATATTTTCAGCTTTTTCTTTTATTTTTTCTTTATTGCTAAGTAACACTAGAGGATCTAGATTACCTTGTACTATCTTGGATTTTTGCCATTCTTTCATTTTGTCTAAAGATATATATTGGTCACAGCCTATTATATCTATTTGTGTCTCTGCTATAAGTTTATCATAAAAATATCCTCCATTTCTTGGAAATCCTATAATTTTTACCTCAGGATAGATTTTTTTTATTTCATGACAGATTTTTTGTGTTGGTTCTAGAATTAATTTTTCTCTGTATTGTTCGGGCACGATACCAGTGTGTGATTCAAAAATTTGCACTATGCTAGCTCCTGCCTCTATTTGGGCTTTAAGAGAGTAGATGTTTTGTATTGTTATTATTTCTATTAGTTTTTCTACTAGACTATAGTCGGTATAAATTTTTTCTATGGCGTTTGTAAACTGAGTTTTTCCGATCCCTTCTAAGATATATGCACACACTGTCCAGCTTCCTCCTATGAACCCTATTAGGTGTTTGTCTGGAATAGCTTTTTTTACGATTTTAATTGTTTGCGCTACTTGTTTAAATTGCAGGCAATCTTCTTGCGGTGTTATTTTTTCTAGCTCTGATATATCTGATATTTTTTCTAGCACCGGACCTATTTTTTCCTGAAAATCTACTTTTATTCCAAGACTATCTGCTGTTACTAATATATCTGAAAACACTATAGCTGCATCCATGTTGAATCTTTCAATTGGTTGGAGTGTTACCTGAGCTGCTTTTTGTGGATCGTAGCATAAATCTAGGAAAGACTTGATGTTTTTTCTAACTTCTAAGTATTCTGGTAAATATCTACCAGCTTGACGCATGAGCCATATTTTTGGTAGTTCTTTGCTTTGCATTAAATCTAATTTCTTTTTTTCTTTTCTTTGTTTTAGTATTAGGGGCCACTTTTATGTGAGTAAAATTTTTACACACCGATTTGTCCACATCCAATGACTCATTTTATAATATATCCTGTCAAATTAGTAGGTGTTTTTTTGATTTTATCAACATAATTTCAAAGCATGTTTGTTTTGTGAATAGCAGTGTTTATAACTTGTGAACAATTATGTCGTAAGGTTTTTTCTCTACTTTTCTACACATTATGCACAGAGTTATTCACATTTTTTGCTCAAATTTTTATCGTATATGTAGTGGGTAATAGGGGTGTAAATATACTATATATTGTGTCAATAGCGATTGATGGCTGGTGCTCCTAATAAAAAGATATACACAAAAAAACCATTAGATTTATTTAGTGTTTATGGTTCTATCTGAGTTTTAAAATATTAAAACACCTGTAATGTATTAAAGTTTTAGAAATGTTTTAATATGGATATTAAATGATTTTTGCTGACAATTTTTATCATCAAACTTGCCATTAAATAACAAATTATACCTATCAGTATGGTGCACAATAATTTGATACTTTGGTTCAGATTAATGTTGCTAAGAATAAAATATTTTGTTAGTAAAACCATGATCGACATAAAAAAATTGCATACTACTATTTTAAATATAAATTTATTTATGCCGGCACTAAGATTAAATTGTAGTTTTTTTTGCATTTGTTGGTAAAGCATAAAGGTATTGACCCATGCAGCAAGCGAAGATCCCACTGCGATGCCTATTGTGCCATGAACTTTCATTAGCATCACATTTAGCACAATGTTTATTAGAATTGAGTATGTGTTGATTTTAAATGGTGTTTGTTGATCATTATTAGCGTAAAAAGCTGGGGTAAGGATTTTATTTAAGATAAAAGCTAGCAAACCAAAGCTAAAGCCAGTTAAGCACAAGGCGGTTTGTGCTACATCTAGCTGGGTAAAAGCTCCGCGTAAATATACCAAAGTTACTATATCGCTCGACAGCAAGCATATTCCAACAGAGCAAGGTAGTGATATGTAGATTGCAAATTTTATTGCATTTTCCAAAATTTGATTTGCTTGAATAAAATTTTGCTCGTTATAACTTTTTGATAGTTTAGGCAGTAAAATAGTGCCAAAAGTTGTGCCTATCAATGATAAAGGTAGTTGATAGAGCCTTTCAGCGTAAGATAAAATTGATACTGCTCCTTGAATAAAGCTTGCTAGTGAATTGGATATAAACAGGCTTATTTGCGTTATGCTATTGCTAAAAATCGCCGGGACCATTTGTTTTAACAAATATTTGGTATCTTTGGAATAAATTTTTAAGGTAGGAATAACTCTAATACCTGCTCTATAAGCATTGTAATACATAAATATAAGTTGCAATATGCCCCCTATTAACACTGTTGTGGCTATAATGATTGGTTTTGTATCAGCTTTAACTTGTATGAGGCATCCTATAATTATGGCGATGTTTAAAATAATTGGTGTTGCAGCAAAAGATTTAAATTTGTCTATTGAGTTAAGCATACCACCTAGTAATGCTGCTAGTGATATGAAAATTAAGTATGGTATTGTAATGCGTGAGAGTGCAATGCTTAGCTCAAACTTTTCTGCTGAAGAGGCAAATCCTGGGGCTAGAAGCATCATAATTTGCGGCATAAAGATTTGCATTATCATGGTTAAAATTAGCAAATAATATATTAATGCAGAAAATATTTGATTAGCAAAAGTACTAGCTATATTGCTAGATTGGTTTTTTTTTGCACTATAAATTGGCACAAAAACCGAAGAAAGTGCTCCTTCACCAAAAATTCTGCGAAATAAATTTGGCAATTTAAACGCTACATTTAAGCAATCTGCTGCCTGGGTTGTACCAAAAGTATGGGCTAAAAATAATTCTCTTAATAGTCCTAAGATTCTTGAAATCAGTGTAAAAAAGGCTACTATAAAGCCCGAACGCAACATTGACATATAAGTTATTTTTATAAAATTAAGCTTTATTTATATAATACTCTAATGCCAGGTAAGTCCTTACCTTCAAACCAAGCTAAAAAAGCCCCCCCTCCAGTTGAGGTATATTTTACTGCACTTAGCATGCCTGAGGATTTGAGCAAAGCTATGGTATCTCCCCCTCCTGCTATGCTGTTTAAGTTATTGTTAATAGTAGCGCTGGCTATAGTGCGGGCTGTTTGAATACTTGCAGCATCAAAGGGTTGTGTTTCAAATGCTCCAAGAGGACCATTCCATACTAAAGTTTTAGATTGATTTATTAATTTAGCAATTTGGTTGGTAAAGCCTGGTCCTACATCCATGATTGCTTCGTCTTGTTTAATTTGCCCGGCGATGCGCAAAAAGATCTCGCCTGCTGTATTTTGTACGATAAAATCTTGTGGTAAGAAAATTTTAGTTTGTTTTTGTTGGCTGGTTTTGATGATTTCTATGGCTACTGATTCAAGTGTACTTTCAGTCATTGATTTGCCGATACAAATTTTTTGCCCACCTAAAAATGTATTTGCCATTGCGCCGGCTAAAATTAGATTATCTACTTTGTCTAAGAGGCTAAAAAGTAGATCAATTTTAGTAGAAATTTTCGACCCTCCGATAATTGCAGTAAATGGTTTTTGTGGAGACTGTAGTAAGTTTTGTAAATTATTGATTTCATCTATTAATAAGAATCCTGCTGCAGAAGGTAAAATTTGCGCTATCTTTTCAATTGATGCATGCTTTCTGTGAGAGCAAGAAAAACAATCGTTAATAAATACATCCCCAAGAGAGGCTATTTTTTGTGCAAAATGCTCATCGTTTTCTTCTTCTTCTTTGTGAAATCTAAGATTTTCAAGCAGCAGTATATCTCCAAATTTTAAATCCTCTATTTTTGATTTTACTTTGGTGCCTAAACAATCAGTTGCAAACAGCACTTTGGTTTTTATATGTTTTTCTAGCTCATCTACTACAGGGGCTAGTGAAAGCTCGCGGCTAAAGAGACCTTTTGGTCTGCCCATATGAGAGATAATGACTATTTTCGCCTGCATCGATTGCAGATATTTGATAGTAGGAAGTGAGCGAATAATTCTAGTAGCGTCGGTAAATTTCCCTTCTTTGCTAGGAAGATTTAAATCCAACCTTAAAATAGCAATTTTATTATGAACATCTAGTTCTTTAATTGTTCGTAGCATCATGTTTAAACAATAATTGAGCCACATCTAGCATGCGATTTGCAAAACCCCATTCGTTATCGTACCAAGATAGTATTCTAGCAAAATTATTCCCAACAACAACTGTTTCAAACGGATCAAATACTGTGCTAAATTGGTTGTGATTAAAATCGATCGATACTAACCTGTCTTGTGCAATTGCTAGTATATTAGACATATTGCCCTTGCTTGCTTCTAGCATACTAGTATTTATTTGCTCTGCTGTTATGTTGCACCTAGTGGTAAAAGAAAAATCTATCAGTGAAACATTAGCAGTTGGTACCCTTATTGCTGAACCAGTAATTTTACCTGCAAGCTCAGGCAATACCAATGCTAAAGCTGAGCTAATACCGCTTTTGGTTGGTATCATAGAGGCAGTTGCGCTTCTTGAACGCCTTGGATCTTCGTGAAAATTATCGAGTAAATTTTGATCAAAGGTATAAGCGTGTACTGTTGTAGCATATCCAGATTCAATAATAAAGTTATCGTGTAGTATTTTTGCAATGGGTGCCAGAGCATTTGTGGTGCATGAGCCAATTGAAATTACTTTCATTGCAGGTCTTAATATTTCTTCATTTGCACCTAGCACCACTGTAGCATCGGCCCCTTTACATGGGCTTGAGACTATAACTTTTGCCGCGTTATGCATGGAGGCTAAGTCTCTGCTTGTAAGTCTGCCTGAGCATTCTAGCACTGTTTGTATTTCTAGATCATGCCATGGGATATCTTTGGCATCTGGAAAATTGAAAATCGGAATTTTCAATTCATTGATATTAATAAAGTTATCGCCATAGCCAACATCAAAAGGAGCAATTCCATGGGTGGAGTCATATTGTAGCAAATAAGCTAAATCTTTTGGCTTAGCAGTAGTGTTCAGAGCGCAAATGCTAATAATATCGCTATGTTTTTTTATATATTTTTCTATGCACGCCCGCAGACAAAGTCTGCCTATGCGCCCTAGTCCATTAATTCCTATTTTCATACTCTTTTATTATTTTCATCGCTATATTCTTAGCATTTAAGCCGAATTTATCGTATACCATTTGACACGGTGCGCTGTAGCCAAACTCCTCTACCCCAAAAAACATTGAATCGTGACGCAAGACACTATGCCAGCTAGACCTTGTGCCGGCTTCAATTATAACTCTAAACTCTGTGGCTAATATACTTTTTATATAATCTTTTTCCTGCATCCAAAATAATGTTATACAAGGTGAGCTAATCAAATCAACCTTTATGTGGTTATCTTGCAAAATAAGCATTACCTGTTTTGCAATCATCACTTCTGATCCACTGGCATACAAAGCTACATCGGCGTTAGATTCTGCCCGATCTTCTTGATGTAAAAAATACATTCCTTTACTGCTAAGATCTGCATTAGTGAGATGAGTTTGTGTCAAGCTTTGCCTACTTAATGATAGTAAATATGGTTTATTATTTTGCGCAATATATTTGAATGCACCGATTATTTCAATTCTGTCAGCTGGTCTGAAAACTGTTAAGTTTGGTATTGCCCGCAAACTGCTTAAATGTTCAACTGGCTGGTGAGTTGGTCCATCTTCGCCAAGGCCTATAGAGTCATGAGTCATAATATATATTACCCCAAGATTCATTAAGCTGCTTAAGCGAATACTAGGGCGCATATAGTCGCTAAACACCAGGAATGTTCCGCCAATTGGCATAAAACCTTCCAGCGCAAGGCCGTTCATAATGGCCCCCATTGCGTGCTCTCGTGTGCCGTAATGAATAAAATTGCCACTAAAATCTTGTGATGTGATTTGTTTGTAACACGCTCCAGTCAAACCAACAGATGCCGATAAGTCCGCTGAGCCAATTATGGCTTTATTTTCTAGTTTCGCTATGATTTGTATAATTTTTCCTGCTGAAACTCTAGTGGCTTCATCACTTATATCGTAGCTTATAGTATCGCAATTTACAGCGGTAATTTGTTTTATGGTTTGCTCTTTAAAGCTAAAAGATTTGGTATAATCTTTTTTTTCTTGAGGCAATTTAGCGAATGCTTCTTGCCAATCTGCATAATATTGTTTGTTTTTCTCAGCAAAGCTATGCCAAAGATTTAAGTATTCTTCTGGGATGTGAAAATCTGCCGCAGAATCATCGTGTTGCCAGTTAAGAGATTTTTTTAACGCCTCAAAGCTTGCAGGTCCAAGAGCCGAACCATGAGAGCTAGCACAATTAGCTTTGCTGCTGCCATAGCCAATAATTGTGCGACATTGTATAAACACAGGCTTTGTTGCTGTTTGAGCTTTGCTAAGAGCATCTTTAATTTCTTGATAGTTATGAGCATCGATACTTATTACCTCCCAGCCTAAACTGCTAAACTTCATCGCTTGATCTTCCGAGATAGTAAGGCTAGTTGGCCCGTCTATGGTAATTTTATTATCGTCAAACAACACAATTAAATTATTCAGACAAAGATGCCCGGCGATTGAAGCTGCCTCATAACTTATACCTTCCATTAGGCATCCATCTCCAACAATACAGTATACTAGGCAGCGACTTAACTCTTTACCCAGATGTGCTTGATATTTTTTATTTGCTATGGCCATACCTACGGCATTAGCAAGGCCTTGGCCTAGTGGGCCGGTGGTGGTTTCTATGGCATCAAATGCGCCATATTCAGGGTGTCCAGGAGTTTTGCCCCCTAGCTGCCTAAATTGCTTTATATCTTCTATGGTAAAATTTTTATATCCGCTTAAGTAGTAAAAAGCATATAGTAGCATCGAGCCGTGTCCTGCTGATAATACCAGTCTGTCTCGAGCAAACCATTTTGGATCCCAAGGGGCAAAGCGCAAAAATTCTGCTGCAAGCACGCTAAAAACGTCAGCAAAACCAAGGGGCATGCCAGGATGGCCAGATGCTGCTTTCTCTATTGCAGTAACTGCTAGAATGCGCAAAGCTGTGGCCGCCTTGCTTAAATTTTCGTTAGTTTGATGCATTAATGGCCGCCCAAAATAAAATCAAAAATGGGACAATCGAAATTTAGTTAGTTAAATGGAATTTCGTCGTCGTCAACAGATGTTGATGTACTGCCTTGAGATTCATTATCATCTGAATACATTTTCTCAGAGTTTCTTCCTTCAAGCAAAATTAGCTGAGCTGATTGATTTTGCAACACTACTTCAGTTACTTCCTTTTCTATTCCGCTGTCATCAAGCCATTTACGTTTTTGCAAATTGCCTTGTATGTAAAGCTTGCTACCTTTGTGGACATAATTTTTAATCACCGAAACAAGTCCTTCTTGAAACACAACTATTCTGTGCCATTCGGTTCTTTCCTTTTTTTCTCCGGAAGATTTATCTTTCCAG
>CANGHM010000003.1 GCA_947453775.1 Rickettsiales bacterium
AAGTCTGTTATGTAATCCAAAGTTTGCGCTGCTAACTTACCAGCTAGGCGCATTTTGGCAAAATCTGCTAAGCTGTGTATCTTAATTTGCATATAACCAAAAAATATCATTCATACCAATCATTATAGCCAGCAAGAGTATTATTTCAATATTAATTATCTGCTGGCGTAATAAAAATACTAGATCAACTTTAGATTAATTAAAGCTGATTTTTATTGCCTATATAATGCGATTTACCCTCGGGTGAAATTTTAGATTAATCATTATTTGACTATATAAACTTATGGGGTATAATATATTCAAATTAAGAATTATAAATCACGTGCAAATAATGCAAATCAGCTCTTTTGGATTGATGGTGGCTTTGTCATCTGTAAGTTACATGATATGGCTTTTATATAATTATAAAAAACAGCTAGATATACAAAATATTAAATTATTAAATGCTTATTTGGATAAAAAATTATTTGCAAGATTAATAAATATCGCTAGAAAAAGTATCCCTGACAGACTAGACGAGGCGATCGTAATTATCAAAAACTACTACAATATAAGCAACATAGCGGTTTATTCACATAATCAACAAAATTATATATACAGCCCTAAGCAACATAATATTGCGATAGAAGAATATATTAATCAAAACTATCAGAAGATATGCCAATCTGTGGAAAATGGTGAAATATTTACTAGTTACGTCAATATTTTTGACACTCCTTGGCACATTACTTTAGCTAAGCTAGAAGAGGCAAATGATAGCTTAATAGCATTAATATTTAAAGATTCTTCCCCTAGACAAGAGATGCTTTATGTATTAGATTTAATAAGGGAGATGTTTTTACTACTATATTATGGAGAGCGCAAACATTTGACCGATTGAATTGTAATAATATAATGATTTATCAACTTGAGGGATCAAAATAAAAAGATATACGTAATTGCCGGCGAGCAATCTGGTGATTTTATAGGCTCAAAAATCATTGCACATCTAAGATTGATGGACTTTACCATCGATATCAAAGGGGTGGGTGGTAGCAAGATGATGTCTTGCGGTCTAGATGAGTCCTTGTTTCCTATGGAAGATATTAGTGTATTTGGACTATTTGAAATAATTCCGGATATATTTCGCATTAATTCTCTTATTCAAAAGACCATTGAGCATATATGTAAAGTAAAGCCGCAGATCTTAATTACTATAGATTCTCCTGGTTTTTGCTTTCGTGTAGCGGAAAAAATCAAACAACTTTTACCAAACATTTATCTAATACACATAGTTGCTCCTAGTGTTTGGGCATATAAACCTGAAAGAGCAAAAAAAGTTGCAAATATTTATAATGAGCTTTTAACTTTACTGCCCTTTGAGGCACCATTTTTTGAAAAATACGGACTTAAAACATCATACATTGGTCATCCGATATTTGAACAATATAACGAATACGATGAAAATTATGGTCAGGCTTTAGATGAGTTAATTATGGATGGCAAAATTAGCACTAATGTGGTAACGATTACTCCAGGAAGTCGCGAATCTGAAATTAAAAGACTTTTACCTATTTTTATTCAAGCAATAATAAAAGCTCAAATTCCCGATACAACTTGCATCATTTTAGCTTCAAGCCAAAAAAATCAAGAGCTGATCGAGCAGATCATGCATTTGTTTAATGTGCAATACTTAATTACTCAAGATAAAAAACTTGCTTTTGATGCTGCAAACTTCGTGATAGCCAAATCGGGTACTAATAATCTTGAAATTGCCGCACATAAAAAGCCCATGCTTATTTGCTATAAGCTTAATTGGCTAACTTGGTGGTGGTTAAAAAAATCGCTTCAGGTAAAATATGCTTGTTTAATAAATATTATTGCCGATAAGGAGATTATACCTGAGTTCATTCAAAATCAATGTAATCCAGACTCTATAGCAAAAAAATTAAAACAACTTTTTATTCATTCAGAATTATGTTTTGAGCAAACTGAAAATAGTTATCGCATAATTCAAACCATGGGACTTGGAGAAAAGATAGAGCCAAGCTCTAGGGCTGCTCAAATTATATATAACAACCTATAAAATGAAAGATATAGCATTAGTTATACCATCTCGCATAGGTTCAACCAGACTTGCAAATAAACCCTTGGTAAAAATAGGTGATTTAACCATGATCCAAAGGGTGATATTAGCCGCCAAAAGCACTGCGATTGAGGCAATATATGTTGCTACAGACACCCAAGAAATAGCCGATTTGGCTAAATCTTCTGGCGTGCAGGCTATTTTAACAGACTCTGGCTATACCACAGGCACAGATAGGGTTTTTGCCGCAAGTAAAATAGCCAACTTACCCCACAAGGTGATTGTGAACTTACAAGGCGATATGCCCTTTATCGATCCACAGGTAATTGAGCAAGTAGCGTTAATGGCATTAAATACAAGCTACGATATTACAACTGCAGTAGCCCCAATGCCTTTTGAGTACGCACAAAGCAGCAGCAATGTGAAGGTAGTGATTGACAGCAGCTCAAAAGCGCTATATTTTTCACGTGCACTTATTCCTCATCTAGCTGAAAGTTACTTGTGTCATATAGGAGTTTATGCATTTAAAAGACCTGCATTAGAGCGCTTTTGTTCTTTACCGATAGCAAAAATAGAAAAAGCTGAGAGCTTAGAGCAACTAAGGGCGCTATATCATGGCATGAGTATAGGGGCTTATATTGCTAAAGATGTGCCAATATCAGTTGACACACTTGATGATCTTGAGAAAGTAAGATTATTTTTTCTCCAAAATACTAATTAATTCTCTTACCGCATTTGCTGATTTAGTAAAAGCTTGTTGCTCTTGATCTGTCAAGGCAATCTCAATTATTTTTTCCACTCCGTTGCGTCCAATGAGTGCTGGCACACCAACATATAGATCTTCAATCCCATATTGACCATTTAAGTAAGCTGCGCAAGGTAGAATTTTTCTACTATCATTTAAGTAACTTTCAGCCATTTGCATTGCACTTACAGCTGGCGCATAAAAAGCTGATCCTGTTGCAAGCAGCGATACTATTTCAGCTCCCCCATTGCGCGTGCGCTCTTCAATAGCAGCAATATCGGATTTACTAGCCATGCCCATATCAATCAAGTCCGGTACTGGAATGCCACTCACTCCAGAATAGCGCGCAAGAGGCACCATGGTATCGCCATGCCCCCCTAATACAAAAGAGTTAACATTTTCCACAGAAACATTAAAGTGCTGAGCAAGAAAATAGCTAAATCTGGCTGAATCTAAACACCCAGCCATACCAACAATTTTATGTGGCGGCAATTTACTGGCCTTTTGCATAACATATACCATAGCATCCAGCGGGTTGGTTACTACAATAACAAATGCATCAGGGCAGTATTTGGCAATATTTAGACCAACTTCTTCAACTACAGCAGCATTAATGCCCAGTAAATCATCTCGGCTCATACCCGGTTTGCGTGGGCTACCAGCAGTGACTATTACCACATCGCTATTAGCAATATCTTTATAGTCGTTAGTGCCCTGCACATTGACCGAGCTTCCTAAAATTGCGCTACTTTGATTAATGTCCAAGGCTTTACCTTGAGGTAGACCTTGGTTTATATCAAACAGCACCACATCTGCTAAGTTTTTAATAGCGCTAAGAAAGGCCAGTGTGCCACCTATATTTCCAGCTCCAACAATCGAGATTTTATTTTTGTTCATGATGTAAAAAATGTTTTTTAAGAGTTCATGGAATCAAAGAAGTCCATATTACATTTTGTACCTTTAAGTTTATCATGCAAGAACTCTACTGCATCTATGCTACTCATTTGATGAATGATGCGTCTTAAAATCCACATTTTAGTTAACACAGCTTTGTGCACTAATAAATCTTCTTTTCTTGTGCCAGATTTATTTATATCAATCGCCGGATAAATTCGCTTATCAGCAATTCTTCTATCTAGCACTATTTCTGAGTTACCTGTACCTTTAAATTCTTCAAATATTACATCGTCCATTCTTGATCCAGTTTCTACCAAGGCAGTGGCGATAATAGTAAGAGACCCTCCTTCTTCAACGTTTCGCGCCGCGCCAAAAAATCTTTTAGGTCTTTGTAAGGCGTTGGAGTCTACCCCACCAGTTAAGACTTTGCCCGATGATGGCACTACGGTGTTATATGCTCTGGCAAGTCTGGTGATGGAGTCTAATAAAATTACTACATCTTTTTTAATCTCAACAAGTCTTTTAGCTTTTTCAATAACGATCTCAGCTAGCTGAACGTGCCTGATTGCCGCCTCATCAAAAGTAGAGCTAACTACTTCCACATTGTCTTTACCACATTGTACCGAGCGTATCATATCGGTTACTTCTTCTGGTCTTTCGTCGATCAAAAGCACAATTAAATAAATATCAGGGTTATTTTCAGTAATAGCATGGGCTATATTTTGCAATAGCATTGTTTTACCAGTTCTGGGCGGAGCAACAATTAAAGCCCTTTGGCCTTTGCCAATAGGAGCTACAAGCTCTACTACTCTGGTGCTTAAATCTTTAGATGGTCCGCTAAATTCTAAATCAAACTTTTTATTAGGATACAAAGGAGTCAGATCATCAAAATAAACTCGGTGGTTCATTTTTGCCGCATCCAAACCATTTACTTTTGCAATTTTTAGCAAAGCGAAATAACGCTCACCTTGTTTAGGAGATCTTATTTGCCCCTCTAGCAAATCGCCAGTACGCAAGCCAAAGCGTCTGATTTGACTTGGGGAGACATATATATCGTCGCTTCCTGAAGTATAATTACCTTCCTTGGATCTTAAGAATCCAAAACCATCATTTAATATCTCCAGCACCCCACTGCCTATAACATTTTGACCTTGCTCAATAAGTTTTTTTAAAAGATTGAAGGTTAGCTCGTGCCTGCTAATAGTATTTGCATTTTCTACATTATATTTTGTAGCTTTGGCTTGAAGATCATATAAAGACAAATGCTTGATGTCTTTAAGCATAACAGTTTGATTCTCATGCAATTCTAGATCAATTGTTTTTTCATTTGCCTTGTCATTTTCTAGAGCAACAATAGCACTATCTTCTTCATGTGAAATGGTCATACGGATTATTAAATGATATGTTTTTGATTAAATTAAAACAGGGAATAAGCAGTCAAACTTAGGTTCTTAGATTGCGGAAGATTAGCAGGACTATCAAATCTATGATAGACAAAAGTCGATCTTGTGTCAACTATAATTTTTTTTAGCTTATGGATAGCCCATAAAATAATAGTCTAACTTTTTAAGCCCTCTAACATTTGTTGAAAGTGCTTTGGTAAATCCGCATTAATCTGAATTTGCTGGTTAAAAAGACTCTCGCATAATTTAACATTTAAGGCATGAAGCATCATGAAAGACTCTTTGCTATTTATATCGCCATATTTTTTATCGCCAATAATGCTAACCCCAAGCTCTAGCGCATGGCGTCTAATTTGATGCTCTTTGCCAGTAATAGGGTAAAATTCGACATAAGAAACGTCCCATTTTGACCAGTAATCTAAGAGCTTATATTTTGTCACTTCTCCGTCTAAATCAATCACTCCAGCATTATTAGCAAGCCTGCCATGAACCAAAGCTTGATAGGTTTTATATATCTTGCGCTCTTTAAATCCGCCCGTAAGCTTTACTGCCCCGTCATAGTTTTTTGCCAGCAACATTAACCCGCTAGTTTCTTTATCTAATCTATGTACAAGACGAAAACCAGCATTTTTTTCTTGATTGATCACAAGTAGAGCATCAGCAATCGAGATGCTTAAACCCGTACCACCTTGACTTGCTATTTTGACTGGTTTATTAATGGCTATAAAGTCTGCATTTTCAAAAACGCTATATTGATCAAGGATTTTTTGTGCTAGCACTTGCAATGAATGGCTAAAATTTTTCCTATCTTGGGCAAGATACTGGGCAAAAAAATTAGCCACACAAACTACTTGACCTTTGGCAAGTCGCACAGATGCATCATTAATCTTTTTGCCTTCAATACTTAGCAAATTTTTTCTAATAGCTTTTTGAATCACCCCTTGTGTTAACAATGGATATAAATGCTTTAAAAATCGGTCTAACCTAATGGGCGTGGTATATTCCACAATATGCTCGATCATAATTGCTGTACAATAAATTTATTTACTAATTCAGTAAATTGCTCTCCCCGGTCGATGAAATCTTTAAATTGATCAAATGATGCACATGCCGGCGATAAAACAATACTGCATTTATTATTATAGCACTTTGCATCATTTAAAGCTTGCAAAAATGCTTCTTGCATTAACTCGCATATCTCTACTGGCACTAAATCCTTTGCTTGCTTGGCAAAATCAAATCGCGATTGACCAAAAAAATATGCTTTGCGCAACTCAGGCAAAAGATCAAGCACATCAGATATGCCCCCTTCTTTAGAAATACCTCCAGCAAGCCAAAAAATATTTTCGAGCGATAAAATCGCTGCTCGCGCGGAAGCAGCATTAGTAGCTTTACTATCGTTGTAAAAGTCAATATTTTTAACACTTCCAAGATATTCCAAGCGATGCTTAAGGCTAACAAAAGTAGTAATTTTGTCGATAATTTCTTGACTTTTCATGCCACTTTTTAGGCATATTGCATATGCGATTAGCACGTTGTATATATTATGCTTACCAGGTAGTGATTTTGATGATACAAACTCTAATTTTTTATTATTTAAATTATCGATAATAGTATTGTTATGCCAATAAATATCAGCTTTTGAGGTGCTGGAAATAGTAATCAGGTTAGTGTGAGCTAAATTCGCTAGCCTTGAGGATAAAATAGGGTCATCAATATTTACCACTAAATAGTCGTTTTTATTCATATTGCAGGCAATACTCAATTTAGAGTCAATATATTGTTGCATAGAGGGGTAGCGATCTATATGATCTGGAGTAATATTACTAATGGCAGCGACATGAGGCTTAAAATCAGTTAATAAATCTAGCTGAAAAGATGAAAGCTCTAAAACATAACCACTAGATTGGGCAAGATTCAAGCAAGGCACACCAATATTACCACCGCAAATATATCCCAATGACTGCAATATGTGAGCAGCAAGACTACAAATAGTGCTTTTGCCATTTGTGCCCGTTACAGCTATAAAATTTGTAGTTTGATTTATATTTTGAAAAGCAGGATTGTGACGATGTGCATAAAAAATTTCCACATCAGAAATAATTTGAGCATTACCAATTAAGCTATAAATCCTATGCTTTTGAGGATAATACAAGCTTACACCTGGGCTTACTACAATATAGTCTAAATTTTTCCATCTAGCATCGTCCAAATCTACCAAGCATGAGTGACCATAGCATTTAGCAAATTCATCTCTAGGCCGCTGATTATCGTCAAAACATACTATTTTTGTGGTATGAGCCAATAGATAATCAAAACACGAAATACCTGTTTTACCCAATCCTAAAATACCAATTGCTTTATCGGTTAAAGTAAATTTATTTAGCATATTTTATTCACACCATTACTTAATCATATTATAGAAAATCTTAAGTGCATCACAAGTGCCACAATTTCATATCTATTCAGTCAAAAGGTTGAGATATTTTATATTTTTTAATCCTGAGTATATATTATCAAATATTATATATCATAAAACAATGCGAAAGATATGAAATCCAAAGCACAGCCTTTAATTATTACAGAAAAATTTAACGATACTTTTGCAGAAGTAATACATCAAGCGAACGAGCCTTTAATCAGTAAAGAAAAATTCAGCGATACCTTTGCAGAAGTAATATATGAGACTGATGAAATAGAAAACTTGACAGTAAGTCAAATAGTGCGAGATTTAAGTCAATATATTTCATGCACAATCAATGTTATATCGGATAAATCTTATTTAGCAAGTGAAAAAATTAGACTGGGTCATCCAGCAGATTTAGTAGCATTCAGCAAATTTTTTGTCCAAAAAGAGATAGTCACACATATCGATAAATTCAACCCATTATGCAATGTATGGTACGAAACAAGCCTTAGGCAAATTGAGCTGTTCAGCCTAAAAGAGCTAAGAAGTATTATTATCTCCATTGAACTAATTGGCATTTACACTGATCTTACTAAGATAAACAAATGTTTTAGAAAATTCATACTCAAAGCAGCTAATTATATAATTCATCAAACAGATGTCCCAGAGCACGAGCTGCCTGAATTTGTAGGATTACTTTGTCATTTGCATATCTTTGCTCAAAATATTCGCCCCTCTTTTGTTCAAGATAATAGTATGCAGTTTTTATTGTGCTATGCAGGTCCAGTAGCAAAAAAAGTACTTACATCTTTCAATATAGAAAACATTATATCTGTTTTTAGCGATATCAATAGGCTTACTGATATTTTAGGGCAAGACAATATCACCGATAAGTTTCAATCTATATTCGGCAATATGCAGATTTTTTATATAAATGAGACAAATGATTATGCGGGTTTAAATAAAATAATGTTATTGCAATTATTATCTGAACTAGCAAACACCCTAAAACAAGATAGTTTCTACACTACTGCTGCTTTACGCATGATGCAGCAATTATCGCATGATTTGATCAAGCAAATTGATTACTATGGGGCAGAAGAGCTAGCAGACTCGCTTTACTATATCAGTATTGTGATAGATCACACTGACCCTAAAGCTGTAAAAAAAATTGTAGATTTAGATTTAATAGCGCTAATGGATTACAGCGTCGATCAAATGGATGCTGTCTCCAGCGCTATTCATGTTGTGCAAATTTTTAGTGAATATATAAGCATTATACCTAAGAATAGTTTCTCTACAATCGATAATTATCAACCCGTGCATTTTTATAGATCTCTTAAAGGCATTAACGCATTATATTCTCATCAAGTCATTAATTTCAAATCTCCTGAGACAATAAATTTTTTTACCGCCTGGCAAAACTTGTTTTATCTAAAAATAGCGCGCTTTAAAATAGTCGATGCATTAAATATGATGCTAGAGATTAATAAAGCAACAAAAATACTCAAAGACGATCCAATCATTGACTTGGCCAGTAGTTATTTGTATCTGGTAAATCAAGCCACTTTAAAAATACCAGATGCTACTATAAACGATTTAATAGATTTAATATCTTATGTTTATAAGGTCTCTAGCTCATTAAATTTATCGCTGGAAGATCAATGGCATTTACCTCTTTATCAAGCTTGGCAGAGCCAAATTTTAGTTCAGATGAATTGCTTCACATTGAAAAATTTTGAAGACTCGATCATATCAGTAACAAAACTTACTACAAATCACAATAGTCAATCGATTGCCACATATTTTTATCAATTTTTTAACACATGGCCAACTAGCGTTTTAGAATCTAAAAAAATAAATTACATCAACTCCTCTTTAATCCTAGATAAGCTATCTACTTTGTTCGAAACAGACATTATTGACCTTAGAAGACAGATTGAATGGCATTATTTTCTTGAGCAATTTCAAGAAAATATAATGCAACAAATGAAAAAATTTAATTTTCTAAAATTAGTAGATTTAATACATTTTCTTGCTCAAGTTTCAATGAAAATGCAACAGCAAGATTTTGATTTTGATAAGCTGATTGATTCATTACATTCAACTAAATCAGTCATACTAGCTTTAAAAAATAATAGCATTAAAGAGGAGCTTATTATAGCTTTGCCAATTTTTCAAAGCTTTCAAAAAGAGAGTAAAAATAATATTAATCATCATATATGTGCAAAAATTCTTCGCTCAATAGGTCAATTATCATCTTATACGATACCTGGTAATATCAAATTCGTATTTGAAGATCTGATCAAGCAGGGTATAGATGAGCGCATTAACAAACATATTGCATTAACAATACACGAGGCCCAATCAATCATTTACTCAATTAGGCAATTAGCTCAAACCCATGACTCTGATTGGATCAAAACAAACTTAACTCACACTTTAAAGCAAAGCATGTCGGTGATTACGAGCTTTTACACCCTAGTTAGCTCGAAGGATAATAATTCTGATGGCAATCTATCTATTAGTTTTGCAGATGTATTCAAAGAACATCAAGACAGTAACGACCATATTTCAATTCACCACATAAAGTATTTAAGCGATTGTATATACAATATGACACTCATAAATATGCTAGGGTTAGAGCAAATTATGATTTTTGAATCTTTAGGAAAAATATTTGATTACATGAAAGAGATCAATTTATTGAAATATCATTTAGATGCTACTCAAATGCATCAAATACTTCTATGCGATAGATATTGGGATTACCTGTTCATACCATCGTTATTGTCCGATGAGCAAAAAATATTTTGCACCACCATCCCACCAAGGCCACTATCTAGTTGCGATCAAACCTCTTTAACCATAATTCAACAAATACAAAACTACTATCTAGATTATGAAAATCTTAAGGTCAGAACTAATATGTGGATAGGGGAAATTGGAGCATATGTTGATATTTTTATCTGTGAAAAAAATCACATTATTCAAATCGCAAGACCGCAAAATTATCAGCTGGGAGGGGAGTTATCTCAAGCATCTAAATTATTGCAGTATATACTGGAAAAAATTGGTTATACCTTTGAGTGGTTCTGTCAGAATCATCAAAAATATTTTGAACCAGCAGAAATAGAGGGTACGGTAGATCTAACTTCACAAGAAGATGAAGTTGAATTCACAATGCAAATCATTTCTCAAAAACCTGCTGCAAAGCAAGAAGTTACGATAGAGCAATCATCCAAAGAGTATGGCACGGAGCAAGGAGTTACGATAGATGAAGCTTCATATGGCACTTCCCAAGATTATTCTGTGGATTGCGCCAAATCGGAGTATGGTGATTTTCAATTTGCTTAGCCATGCTAATGATCATTTTTTATTATTCAAAATCTATTTTGTCGAGAATTAAACATTGATTAGAGCCTGAAAGTTCGGTCTTTATGTCTTCCTCAGCAATACTATAGCGATACTCATCTGAATTGATATAATAATATCTACTCACGCCAGATACTACTGAAGTAATAATAGCATAAAATAATTTTACTTGCCAAGTGCTCTGAGTAACATGATCATCTAGCATATGATATTGATCAAGCGCCAAGCTAAAGATCTTGTTAGATATTGCGGTTAAGCTTTTATAAAGAGTATTTTTTTCACATTTTAGTAAAAAAATAGATAATGAAGTGACGTGAGTATCCAATAGCTCCATCAATGGCTTTTTAATTTGGACTTGATTCAACGACTGTAGCACAGGATTTCCAAAAAAAACAAAAAAACCCACTAAACCCAATGCAAAATATTGCCAAGATGGCATTAAGCCCTTAATTGAATCTATATCATTATTTTGATCTGCACA
>CANGHM010000004.1 GCA_947453775.1 Rickettsiales bacterium
GATAGTCAATTAGAGCTACAAAAAAATGAAGCTCAATTACTTGAATTACGCAGTAAAAGCCCAGCTGATTACGCCAAGCAAAAAGTGATCTTTGATCAAAAAGTTTTGCAAGCTCAACAACACTTACAAGAACAGCGACGCAAGCTTACCAAAACTTATTCAGATGGTTTTGCTCAAGTGACAAATCATACCATCGAGATAGTCAAAAATATTTGCAAAGAGCAAGATTGTAGTATTGTGCTACCAAGCTCGCAAATACTATATGCCCACGATTCTCTGAATATAACATCTGCCGTGATGGAAAAACTAAATAAGAAAATACAATCGATTAATATCAAGTTCTAATATGCTAAATTCCATGCGTAGCGCGACAAATAACATATTGGTAAAAATCATAATCTCCTTGGTGGCAATAGCATTTTTAAGCATGGGGATTAATCGCCTTGCCTTTGACAAAAAAAATAATATTGTAACTTTTAAATCTTGCCCCCCTATTACTCAAACAGATCTACTCGAAAGAATAAATCAGGAGAAACGATTCATCAATCAATCAGAAGATAAGCCATATAATCACGCCGATATGGTACAAAGTACTTTGCAAGATATGATTGAGCAAAAACTTAGAAGTTATTTTGCCGACCAAATCAAGCTTTCTATAGGACCCAACTTAATATCTAATACTTTGCGCAATATTCATAGTTTGCAAAACGAAGAGGGTGCTTTCGATAGAGCTAAATTTGATACCCTACTATTGCAACTGGGCTTATCAGAGACTAAATATTTTGAGCTAATTAAAGGCTTGTTAGCTAATAATTTGATTTATTCAGTTTTTAATGGCAGTAACTATCACAATCAAGGATTAATAGATACAATGGCAGCTTTTTTTGCAGAAGAGCGCATATTAAATGTTATATCAATAGACTTAAGTAAAAATCTAGCTCAAGAATGCTCTGAAGAGGAGTTAATAGGATTTTTTAAAGAAAATTGTGAAACATTTCGCGTTCCAGAAAAAAGAGATGTGCAGTATTTAATTTTTGATGATAAATTCTTTCAAAAACAAAAGCCAACAAATGGCAACTCAGGTGATCGAAAAATTGCATCAATAGTCTTTGAGCATGAGAAAATATTACAAGAGAAAGTAGCTGCTGGAGATAATATGCAAGATTTAGCCAAGCAATTTAATCTTAGCACCACCCAGCTAAAAAACTTAGATTTAGCACAAGCGATGGACATGGAGCATCTAAAAAACGTGGCAATGGAAATTTATGAATCTAGTGAAAATATACCTTCATACCCTTTTTTAATAGAAAATAGTAAAATTTTATTATTTCAAGTCGATAAAATTCATGCAAGCTATATACCTGAATTATCAAAAATATATCCAGCAGTCAAGCAAGCATTTTTAAAAGAAAAATCAGCGCTGAAAGCGTACGATACTTTGAGCACTTTGAAAAATAATATTACAGCTGCAGAACTAGCGCAATTTATCACAACTAATAAATGTAAATCACAGACAAATGTGGTAATAAGCAAACCTACTAATAACGATTTAGACAAATCTAATTCCAAAAATAAACTGCCCAAAGATTTCATAGAGATGATTTTTCAAGCACCAGATCAACAGTTCACTAAGCCATATGTGAATAAAGATCATGTCTATATCGCTTTTATACAAAAAGTATTAGTAAATCGTGCAAAGCAGCGATCAATAGACCGCCCGCAAATTATGCGCAAAATCACAGAAGGATATTTCCAAGAATTATCCGATACTCTGAATAAAGCCAATAATGTCAATATTAACAACGATGACCCTATGTTGCAGGAAAGATGATCGATCTAGAGCAAATATGGCATCAAATTGCCTTAGAGATGCAATTGGCACTACATTCTGGCAAACACGAATTTCATCATTTCTATTTCGTTACTGCCTCAGATAACATCCCTTCTGCCAGAACTGTAATTATGCGAGATTTTAATTCTTGCCAGCGTAGCATTATGTTTCATAGTGATATTCGCAGCAATAAATGCCTTCATCTGGCTACAAATCATAATGTGATGGCACTATTTTACTCCATGCAATTAAAAATGCAAATTCGCTTCAGCGGCACTGCAAAAGTACACTCTAACGACGATCTGGCAAGACAGAGATGGGAACAAAGCCCTACTTTATGCAAAAGAACTTATCTAAAAAACCACGCTCCTGGTAAGATTATTTCTAACTTGGATCAAGTAGCACCAGAAAACTTTCATACGCAAACTTTAACTCAGCAAGATGAGAAATTGGCATTTGATAATTTTTCAGTAATAAAAATAATATTTTCTAGTATGGAGGTACTAGAGCTAAACTTTCGTGGCAATCAGGCAGCAAAGATAAATTGGCAGCCAGATAACAGCATGCTATCAGAACATATTGCTCCATAAAATATTTTCTTGCCTAAATCTTTTAATTAATCTCTTGCAGTTTTTGACGAATGCGCTTTAGCTTTTGCTCATCGTACAAATACGGATTATCCTCAAACTCATCAAGTTGAATAATCATATCATGCAAATCATCTAAATGTACAGAAGTAATATCCTCATCTTGATGATGCGTTTGCAAGCTTTTAATAATTTGATCTATATTATTCCATTTCATAATTTTCTTTTCAGATAGGTTAATCATGATGCAAAACAACACCATATACAACTTATTCTAATTCAATTGTCAATGAAAAACAATAATATTTTTACTTAACTATAAAATAAATTACATGCGAAACTTTTTAGTAACAGATCTTAACTTCGTGTATTTTTTTAATTTTACGAAACTTTTTGTAATAATTGGATGTGCCAAAGATGGAGCCAAGTCGCACAGTGGCTCAAGTACAAAATCACGCTTTAGCATTTCAATGTGAGGAATTGTGAGCTTTGATGTGCGAAAAATTAAATTGTTAAAGAGCAAAATATCTAGGTCAATAGGTCTGGACGACCATTTATGCACCGAAGGCATTCTACCTATCTGAGATTCTATAAACTTTAGTCCTCGAAGTAATTCCAAAGGTGAGTGACTACAGTAACCTACCATGACAGAATTTACGAAATACTTTGCATCAATATCTTGATTTACTGAGCTATCTTGTAAAGGAATAGAGAGATAAAATGGCGCAACATCAATATTTTTAATATCCAATATTGAGCGCATTAAGCTTATAGAATTGTTGATATTTTGAATTTTATTGCCTAAATTCGCCCCCAGTGCTATAAAAACTTGATTCATAGGGCACCTAAAGTCTTAGATAAATTTATGATTTACCCGAATTGTAAAACATCACTTCTTGCATTTGTTTAGCTAGTTCACTAATATTGCTTGGCGCGTGAGATAAAAACACGGTATTACTTTTTGCATCCGAGCCAACTTCCCTTAGCATATCGAAGTATTGAATCAACATAATCATTTGCATGATACTTTCGCTGTTAATCTCAGGAGAGCGTCTTTGCAACTCTTCAACAGATTGGCTTAATCCTTCCATAATAGCTTTTCTTTGGCCAGCTATACCTATACCGTGTAAGATGTTTGCCTGGCTTTCAGCTTCAGCTTGTTTGATGCGCAAAACTTTTTCTGCCTCAGCTCGCTCAGTAGCAGCCACTCTCATGCGCTGGGCTGTATTAATTTCGTTCATAGCATTTTTCACGTTTTCATCAGGCTGAATATCAGTAACCAAAGTGTTGATAATTTCGTATCCAAAATTGATCATCGTTTCACAAAGTTCATTTTTTACATCTATAGCAATTTCATCTTTTTTAGCAAACACTTCATCTAGCAACACATTTGGCACTTTTGCTCTTATCACATCAAACACAAAAGCTTGAATTTGCATAGCAGGATTATCTAGTTTATAAAATGCAGCAAAACATTTAGCTGTAATCACCTGAAACTGCACCGAAACTAATATTTTCACAAACACATTATCACGCGTTTTAGTCTCAACATGCACATCCAGCTGCTTGACTTTTAAATTCAATACACCCGCTACTCTATCTACCATCGGAAAGATAAAATTTAAGCCTGGAGTGGCTAATTTATGGAACTTACCAAATCTTTCGATAATCGCCACGCGTTGCTCAGAAACCACAAGGGTGCTCCAAAAAATGATAAGTATTTTGCAAAAAACTAATAAAATCAGACCATTCAACATAAAATCACCATCAAATTAAAGAGCTATACGCCGGTAGAGCCAAATCCTTTTTCACTTCTTTGGCTATCGCCCAGCTGACCTTGCTCTTGCCAAGAGATTTGTGAAAACTGCGCAATAACAAGTTGCGCAATACGCATGCCCCGAGTAATCTGAAACAGATCATTACTCAGATTAATCAAAATTACACCAATTTCCCCACGATAATCAGCATCAATTGTACCCGGACTGTTTAGTACAGTAATACCATTTTTAATTGCAAGGCCCGATCTAGGTCGAACTTGAGCCTCAAAACCTTCGGGAAGCTCTATGCAGATGCCTGTTGGCACTAATATTCTTTGCATTGGCGCAAGATCAATGACTGCCTGACTAGCGCACATTAAGTCCATGCCCGCACTTTGAGCAGTAGCATAGCTTGGCAGATCTAGACCTTCACTCGAAGGCAAGCGTTTAATTTTAACAAATGTGTTTTGCATAGCAATTACCTAATTTATTTATAACTAAAGATTAAAACATTACTACTCCAACTAGAGTAATACTCAAGTGAAAGCATATCAAAAGGTTCGGATAATTTAATCGCACGAATAATACTTTCTTTGATTATTTCTTGTAGATATGGTGGTATATCCTCATTAAAAAATTCAAAACCTGAAATATTAACCACGCTTTGATTCATATCCAGCTCCATTTTAACCTTAATTTTTATTTTGTCGTAATCACGCATAATTGGTGGCTTACTCCAATTATTTTCGATTCTTTTTTGCATTAAAACTTTGGCCGTAATCGACTCAGGAGCCTGATCATCATATTGATCACTTGAGGTATTTAGATTGTCTTGCGATTTTGCGCCAGATTTGATTTTAGATTTATCTTTATCTCCGCTAGATGCTTTTTCTTGATTTTGATCCTGGGATTTTTTAAGCAAATCTTTTTCAAGGCTTTTTAAATCAAAAGTATCTTCTTTGGGCTTGATCGGTTTAGGCTTTTGAGGTTTTTCTTTTGGCTTTACAGGCTCCTTAATTTCTTTAGGCGCAGTTTTGGGCTCTATTTTTTCAGGCAATGGTGTTTGCTCTACCAAATCCTGTGAAAGCTTCTGTGGAGCTTCATCTAATAGCTGGTCTACTGGCTCAGCTGTATCTAGTTTTTTGGTCTCTTCTATTTTGCTCTGATGCATTTTTTCTTCGGTTTGAGGAGCTTCATCTGGAGCACTACTATTTTCCACCATTTTAGCCTCTTCTAGCACAGCTTTTTCATCATTTGGTTGAGCTCTGGTAAGTAAATTATTTACCTCACTCATGGGAACAACGTGCATAAACACTACGCTTTCTTGGGGCAAAGGTTTGATAAATTTAATAGATTTACTGGCAAAAAGTACCACTGCTAAAACCACATGGATCGTAAGAGACAGTAAAAGAAAAAAATTAAAACGCGCTTGCATTAACTATTTTTTTATCACTATTGTTTATTTTGACTAACCAAACCAACCTGACTAAAACCAGCATTACTAATTTGAGTCATAATCGACATAATATCACCATAAGATAAAGATGTATCGGCCCGTATAAAAATCTTGGTATCATATTTTTCGCCAGTAATAGCTCGCAATTTGCTGGTTAGATCTTTACGAGCTATTTTGCTCTGCATTATATATACGCTACCTTCTTTATTAATCGATATTACCAAAGGCTCGTCGCTACCACTAAGTGCTTTACTGTTAGCAGTAGGTAAATTTACATCTACGCCAGTAATAAGCATCGGCGCAGTAACCATAAATACTACCAACAGCACTAGCATTATGTCTATTAAAGGCATAACATTAATTTCGTTGATAATTTTTCTGCGCGATCTTTTGTTTACTGCATTTACTTGTATTGCCATATTTTAAATTTAAACCTCACGATTTAGGATGATATGAATTTCAGAGACAAAATCATCAAATTTATTTACAATACTATTCATTTGATCAGATAAAATATTGTAAAAAATCGCCGCAGGTAATGCTACGATAATACCTATTGCAGTTACCAATAATGCCTCAGACATACCAGGAGCTACCACAGCCAAGCTAACATTTTTAGAAAGTGCAATCGATTGAAAGCTATGAATCACTCCCCATACCATACCAAATAGCCCTATAAATGGAGCATAAGAGCCCACTATTGCTAGAAATGTAAGCGAAGTTTCTAACTTTTCTATCTCTTTATTGCGCACTAAATTCATCGCTTGCAAGATCATGCCAGAGCGGATATGAAGATCTACCTGTGCACTTTTAGACTTGTTCATTTCGTTTATACCGGCAATAAAAATCGCTGCCAACGGATTTTCTGAAGATCGGCGTGTGCGCTCGTGGAGCTGATCTAAAGAATTACCCGACCAGAATGTGCTTTCAAATTCTTTCATTTTATTTTGCACATTGCGGTATTTGAAGTATTTATCTAAGATAATCGCTAATGAAAAAACAGACGCTAAAAGCAAAATTAGCACTACTATTTGACTAATAATATCAGCGCTTATTAGCATTTTTATCAAGCCCACAATGTCTAACGAACTACTTTCATTGGCGATGGGCAATTCAACCATTTGCTCTAATGCTTGGGGATTAAGTTTGTCTTGCATATTTTTGAAATTATTTTAAATATTATACACAGTATAGCAAAATCTAACTACTTCCTGCAATCAATAATTTTACTTCCCTTATATCAAATTACTATGAAAAATCAGATTATTTTAATTTGAAATAGATACTATATTGTATTACAATCGCTATAGTTTAGAATTTAGGCAGATGCTTTAAGAATTTATGAAATATATATTGACTCTCTTGTGTGCAATCTTGTGTTATCCTGTAGGGTATTTTGTCTTAGATAACCATGCAGATAAGCAAATTTTGGTGCAACAAAAACAAAATAGCAGCCCAAAATCAATTGAATATAGCGTTGGGGCTTACGTAATTAACCTAGATCGCTCTATCGGGCGATATGAATATGTTAAAAATACCATATACAAACTAGGTTTACCACTAGAGCGCATAAGCGCAGTTGATGGAGCAACACTTTCACCAGAGCAAATCAAACAAGTGGCAGATTTACAATCATATAACATATTTTTAGCTCACGCCCCTGAGCGCGGCACCATCGGCTGCTCTTTAAGTCATATTAAGGCTTGGCAAAAGTTTTTAGATTCAAATTTAGATTTTGCAGTAATATTTGAGGACGATATTAGCTTTGAGCCTGAAAAACTCCGCTCCACGATTGATAATTTAATTGAAAACCAAACCATGTGGGATATAGTATCGTTTGAAATACACCATAGAGGCATGCCTCTGACTATTAAATCTCTATCCAACGGACAAAATTTAGTCATTTACTTAACAAACGTCTCGCACGCTGGAGCGTACATGCTTAACCGAAGTGCCGCTGAAAAACTTCTTGCCAAGGCACTGCCGATTAAAATGCCGATAGATCATTATTTTACTCGAGGCTGGGAGCTAGATATAAAATTCACCGGGATAGAGCCACGCTTGGTACATCAAACTTTTGGTCAGTCTGATATTGCCCAAACAAAAACTTTTAACCATGATCAAAAAATTAGTTTAGGGTACATACAGCGTGCATTATATACAATACAATCTTCTTTAATCAGGTTTATCTATAATTTAAAGATTTATAGTCAATTGATTTGAAGTATGAACTTAAGCTTTTTGTAGATCTTGCATTATGTGCATTATAAACTTTGAAAGACGATTGGTAACTTCTTGGATATCATAATTAAGACCTGTTTCTAATTGCATTGAAGTGCATGCTTGATCAACCTGTTGTAGTTGATCAGCGCTAGCATTTACATTAATGCCTATACCAATTAATACAGCATGATATTTTGCACCAACCTTATCTGTAAAGCTATTATGCAATGATTGACATAGTATGCCGCAAATTTTTTTACCATTTATCAATACATCATGGGGAAATTTAATTGCCCCTTGTAAATGATAAAAAGCTAGCAAATGTAGTACTTGAGCAGACACTAATTGCGTTATTGAGTCGATGCGATCGGTATATTTGGCATCTAACAAGAAGCAATAGGTGGTATAAATATTATTTTTTGGCGAAATCCACTTTCTACCAAATTGGCCAAATCCAGCATTTTGCCAGCTCGCGCTATATAATACTAGTTGATTAGGGCGAAGCTCTTGATATTTACTACGAGCCAAGGCTTGAGTAGAGTCCACATTTTCTAAATGGCGATGTATAAACACTTGCTATATAAAGCTTGCAAAGTTCATAACGCTATCAAAAAACTCTTGTAATTTGCGAACTAACGCAATTCTATATTTTGCAACTTGTTGATCTTCGCTGTGAATTAACACATTGTCAAAAAAGTGCTCTATTGATGGCGTTAAACCAAGTAAGATATTAAGCTGCTGTAATAAATCATCTGATTGAGGTAAAGACTTTTGGGTCGCTTGTAATTGATTATATAAAGCTAACTCTAGAGGATCTTGTAAATTACGCTGAAGTAATTGCTCAGTCAATTTCTCCTGACTAGAAGATTTGCCAAGCACATTTGCGATTCTCTTGTACGCATTAAGCAGTTTGCTCCACATTGGACTGTCATAAAACTTTTCCATAGCTCGATATGTGGCATAAGTAGAACTCAAATTGCTCAAGTCTTTTGGCATAAGGCAATTGACTAAGTTTGTATCGTATTTTTGTTGCAATAAATACTTTAATCGCTCTAAAAAAAAGGCTCTTAAAGTAGCGATAAAATCTTGCGCCTTATCCATATCAAATAAATTGAGCACATAGCCAAATAGATCTTCAAGATCTATGCTCAAATTTTGCTGCTCTATAATACGCAAAATGCTAATAACATTGCGTCTTAAGCCATATGGATCTTTCGAGCTTGTTGCCAGCTGCCCAGCCAGCATAAGACCGATTGTGCTATCTAATTTATCCACTAAGCTAAGTGTTGCTGCCAACCCTTCAGGCACCTGATCTTTCGCGCCACTAGGTGCGTAATGATAAGCAATAATTTGCGCAACCTCTTCTCCAAGGCCATCGGCCTTAGCATAATACATTGAAATTATACCTTCTAGCTCTGGAAATTCAGTCACAACATTACTAATAAGGTCGCATTTACACAGCCTAGCTGCTAAATGCAGCTGATTTGCCAGGGGCATCAAGTGCTTACAGATTGCCTCTAAGCGCATCGATTTATCTTTCATGCTGCCAAGGTTGGCGTGAAAAATAACATTTTGCAGATCATCGAGCCTTGAAGCTAAAGACCTTTTTAAATCTTCTTGATAAAAGTATAAAGCATCACTTAGTCTAGCTGCTAGAACCTTTTCGTTACCTGCAATAATTTGTTCAAGTTGATTTGTGGGACTATTGGCAATAAAAATAAACTTATTGGCTAAAGCGGCATTTTGTTTGCAAGTAAAATATTTTTGATGCGTGCGCAAGCAAACAGATAATAGTTGACCAGGTAGCTGCATGAATTGCTCAGGTATATTGCCCATGAGCGCTACTGGCCATTCAACTAATCCTGTAATTTCTTCCAGCAGTTTTGCATCAGCATTTAGCTCAATTGCGTGAGTTTGGCAAATATCGCTGATTTGCTGCGATATTATCTCTTGACGCTTATCACTTGAAATCACGACTTTAGCATCAAGCAATTGCTCTTGGTAATCAGCAAAAGATCGCACTTGAATGGCTTTGTTGTTAAAAAATTTATGCCCAAAAGTCAAATTGTTAGCATTAAGATGATAATAAGATACGGGTAAAATTTCCCCATCAAGCAGACATAGGATATTTTTAAGCGGTCTTATCCACTGCATTTGAAAATCCCCCCACCTCATGGTTTTTGGCCAAATATAACTATCAAACATGACCGGCAAAAATTGAGCTAGTAGAGAAGGTAAATCTTGGGTATTGATTTTATTTAAATAATAATATTCAACACCATTTTCTATTTTAATTTCTAAAGCCTCAACACTAACTTTATGCTTACCACAAAAGCCTTCTATCACCGATGAATCTGAGTTTTTTTTAGGCCCTTTTATCACCTGCTGATCATTTTGCAGCTCTAAATTTTGTGCAAATAGGGCAATTCTGCAAGGCCCCCAAAATGCCTCTATTTTATCAAAAGTAATTTTTTGTTTATGGCAAAAAGTTGTCAACCAATTTTGATAAGCCAGCGCTGCAGGTTTTTGCATGAATGCTGGAATTTCTTCCATGTATAACTCAAGTAGTAAATTGCTCATAAACAATAGCTCATAAATTTAATGCAATATTTTCTTGCTCATGCCATAATTTACAGCAACCCTTAGCAAGGTTTCGAACTCTAGCTATATACGAGGCCCTTTGTGTTACGCTAATTGCTTTGCGAGCATCGAGCAGATTAAAGATATGGCTAGCTTTAAGACAAAATTCATACGCCACTAAAGGTAAAGCAATCTCTAGCAGCCTTGCGCACTCCTGCTCGCATTTGGTAAAATCTTCTAGCAACATTGCTACATTAGCATGTTCCAGGTTATAGCTAGAAGCTTGCTGCTCATTTTTTAGATATACATCGCCGTAAGTAATTTTATCTGGCCCTTCTTGCCCATTCCAATTGATATCTTTAATATTGTCAACTTTTTGTATATACAAGGCCAATCTCTCCAAGCCATAAGTTATCTCGCCAGAAACCGGATTACATTGCAAGCCACCAATCCCTTGAAAGTAAGTAAATTGTGATATTTCCATACCATTGCACCATACCTCCCAACCCAGACCCCATGCACCTAAAGTGGGCGACTGCCAGTCGTCTTCAACAAACCTAATATCATTAGTAATACAGTCTATGCCTAGCGCGCTTAGACTTTGCAAATATAGCTCTTGAAAGTTTTCTGGTGAAGGTTTAATAATGACCTGGAATTGATAGTAGCGTTGATATCTGTTTGGATGGGCACCAAAGCGACTATCAGCCGGCCTGCGCGAGGCTTGCACAAATGCTGCACGCCAAGGCTTGGGCCCAAGAGCTCTTAAAGTTGTAGCAGGATGGAATGTACCAGCACCTACTTCCA
>CANGHM010000005.1 GCA_947453775.1 Rickettsiales bacterium
GAGCTTAATGATTTATGCTACAATTTTATTATTGCCAATAATGCTATTCCAGCACCGTTGAATTATAAAGGTTTTCCAAAATCTATCTGCACTTCTATTAATCACGTCGTGTGCCACGGCATACCTAGCGAGAAAAAACTGCAAAATGGCGATATCATCAACATCGATGTTACCGTTATTTTAGATGGTTGGTTTGGTGATACTAGTCGAATGTTTTGCGTTGGCAATGTGCCGATAAAGGCAAAAAAACTAGTAGATGTAACCTATCAAGCTATGATGCTTGGCATTGCCCAAGTGGCTCCAGGTAAACATTTTGGGGATATAGGATATGCGATACAATCTTACGCTGAAAAACAAAATTTTTCCGTGGTGCGCGATTTTGTTGGTCATGGCATAGGGCGGGTTTTTCACGATCATCCTAATGTTTTTCACTATGGCAAGCAAGGTACTGGGCCAGTAATGCAAGAAGGAATGTTTTTTACCATAGAGCCAATGATTAATGCTGGTAAGCCCCAGACCATCATTAGTAAACTAGATGGCTGGACAGCGACTACTCGCGATAAAAGCCTTTCTGCGCAATTTGAGCACACTATTGGCGTTACAAGTACTGGGTTTGAAATTTTTACTCTCGCTGCCACGGGAATTAAATAATCTTCATCATGAATGATACCTCAGATCATGCTGGTCACCGACAAAGAGTAAAAAATAGATTCTTAAAATCTAATCATGAAACTTTAGAAGATTACGAATTACTTGAAATACTTTTATTCAATTCAATTCCTCGCAAGGATGTTAAGCCACTAGCCAAAAAATTATTAAAAGAATTCGGAGATTTAAAAGCTGTTATCAACTGTGATTTATTAAGATTGGCTCAGCTAGAAGGCGCCAATACATCGATGTATATAACTTTTGCTGTGATAAAAGAAATTTTTCGCAGAAATTTACTTGATCAAAAGACTAAAAAAGAAAGCATTTTATCGTCTTGGGGAGCTTTGGTAGATTACTTAAAAATGCACATGGGCGATAACCTTACCGAGCAGCTAAGGGTATTATTTTTAAATAAGAAAAATATATTAATAGCGGACGAAGTGCAAAGTCATGGCACGTTAGATCAAACGGCTATTTATCCCAGAGAAATCATCCGCAAAAGCTTGTTTTATGGCGCTGCAGCAATTATTCTAGTTCATAACCACCCTAGCGGTAATCCAAACCCTTCGAAAGCCGACATTGAGCTAACCAATGTGATTATTAAAGCATGTCAGCCATTTGGCATATTGGTGCATGACCATGTTATTATCGGAAAAAATAAAATTTTCAGCTTTAAGTCTAATTTGTTACTTTAGTTGCATGAAATATTTAAAATATCTTTTAGAATACGTTTTCCCCTTAAAGTGTTTAATGTGTAGTGAAATGGTTATGCAGGCTAATGGCTTTTGCTCACTTTGTTGGAATAAGCTTAGCTTTATCACTAAGCCATTTTGCAATTTATGTGGTAAGATGCTGCCATTTAGTGTTGAGTGCGATTCTTCATGTTTAAAATGCATGAGTCAAAAGCCAATATATGATATGGCCCGAGGAGTGCTGAAATTCGACGAGGAAAGTAAAAAACTCATTCATCACTTTAAATACTACGATAAAACCACTTTAGCTAAAATATTTGCATTAAATATGCTAAATCAGTACTCTAGCATTATACAACAAAGCGATTTGATCATTCCTGTGCCGATGCATAGATTTAAAAGAATGCTGCGTTTTTATAATCATGCTTTTATCCTAGCAAAAGAGCTTGCCTCTATAGCTCACAAATCAGTTTTAAGCGATGTGCTGATTAAAAGTAAGTGGACCAAATCGCAAGCCAAATTATCGAAAAAAGAAAGGGATGTAAATTTAGCCAATAGCTTTGAATTGCAAAATACTCATCTAATAAAAAACAAGAAAATCCTCCTAATAGACGATGTATTAACCACATCAGCTACAGCCAATGCGTGTAGTAAATTGCTAAAAAAACATGCACAAAGCGTATCGGTATTGGTTGTGGCATTAACTTAGTTGGCTATATTTGACTGATTTGAGGCCTGCAAAATTATAGCGTCCTTTTTAGTATGTTTGATAATGCTAAAGGCTAGCTCGCAAAGTATCAAACATAGATAGGGCAAAAATATTAAAGAGTTTTTTCCTCTGCTTCTTCAGAACCAGCAGCAATTGCATCTACTAATTCCACCACTTTCTTTCTTACGGCTTGTGGCTTGATTTTTTTATACACTTGCATCAATTTAACTACTTCTCTTTCAGAAAGCTCGTTTGCTTCGTATTGATCAGCATCTTCAGCTAATGTGCTTGAAGAAATTAGTCCTGAGCTTTCTAGCATCTCGAAAAAGTAGTTTACTGGTACTTTTAAAAATTTTGCCAAGTTATAAAGTTTGCTTGATGAAACCCGGTTAATTGCGGTTTCATACTTGTGTATTTGCTGTATACTTACGTTTACTGCATCACCCACTTCTTGTCTTGTAAGACCCAAAACGATACGTCTGTGTTTTAATCTTTGTCCTACATGTTGATCTACTGTGGACTCTAGCTCATCATTTTCCATGATATTGGGTCTGTTATTTGCTGACATAAAAAAATTATAGTTTGAAATTAGTTACATAAAACTATTTTAATACAAAACCAACAACAATACAAGACAAAAAATTAAAAAAAATTTATCTTTGTCTACTTTAGCTTGTGAGCCTCGAGAATTAGAAGGGCTAAAAACAATAAGGCAATAGCCAAAGTTGAATCTTGCGACCATATAGTGCGATGAGAATTTTTTTTCGGTATGTAGCCTTCTAAATAAGTTTTATCGTTAATTTGTGTTTGTTGTAATATGCGTCCTAAACAATCAATAATAGCAGAAATACCATTATTTGCTACCCTTAAAAGTGGTATACCGTTTTCAATTGCCCGCAGCCTGGCGGCGTGAAAATGTTGATGAAGACCAGGGGAGGAGCCAAACCAAGTGTCGTAGGTAATATTAATAATCAGATCTTGATCTATACTTTTGCGCCTAACTTCTTCAGGAAAAATTACCTCGTAGCATAATAAAGCATTAATTTTTAAATTTAAGCTCTTAAGATAAACTTCTTGATCTATGTTGCCCGGGGTATAATCACTGAGCCCATGAGTAATTTTTTTGATCGGTAAAAATTTAAAGGGTATATATTCACCAAAGGGTACCAAATGGGTTTTATTATACTCAAGGACTATTTTACCTTCACTGTTTATTCCATACATGCCAACATATAGATCTTTAGCATCGCTGCTTTGGCCTGTTGCTCCAGTAATGAGTAATTGATTTTTATGTAAATATTTAGCAATCAAATCTACAAGGTATTGATCTGTAATTACCGATGGTAATGCAGATTCAGGCCATATAATTAAGTCTGCTTTATTCTTGGAGTCAATAATTGAGAGGTTAATATGGGTAGCTAACACATCTGCAAACTTTTCTTGATCCCATTTTGCATGGTGCTCTATACTTGGCTGCACTAATCTAGCTAAAATTGGTGTAAATTCAGTAGGAGCGCTGTTTAAGCGCAATTTACCACCACAATACATTGCGCTTAGGATAATTGTGCAAATCAAAACATGACGCTTAAACAACGTTTTCTGATCGTTTAGCAGGTGTATTGGTGCTATGGCTACATAAGCTACTATAGCACTTAGACCAAGCGTGCCAAAAATACTTGCGCATTGGCACAGCTCTAAACAAAATGATAAGCTATAGCCAAGCAAATTCCATGGAAATCCGGTAAATATCCAGCATCTTAACCACTCTGCTAATACCCAGAAAAATACGAAGATAAAATTAAATAGTCTAAAATCTCTAAAGGTATAAGCTAAGCAGCTTATTGAGGCTGTAAATAAAGATAAAACCGCAGGAATCCCAAAGCAAGCAATGGGCACAGCCCACCAAAGTCGCTCGTCAGAAACATAAGGTGCCATACTAATCCAGTATAGGCCTACAAGAAAATGCCCCCAACCAAAACACAATCCTACTTTAAATGCTTGCCAATAATTGCAAGATTTCTGCGCATGGTAAGCAAAAAGTGCAAAGCTAAAAATAAGTGGGAATAAAAAAAATGGTGCAAAAACAAAACCACTAAGCATGCCAGCAAGCAAACAAACTCTGTATGGCGCAGATCGCAGTTTATTTATAATGCTGATAGATGTATACAAGGTGAGTTTAAAAAAATTTTCTCGCAGATGATATCGGTTGAAAATCGGGCTTTAAAGCCCAATGTTTCAATCTTAAGTAAGTCTAAATTACTTGCTTTCTTTGTTTGCTTCAGCGTCAACTAAGATTTTTATATCAGATTCTTTGCTTAAATCATCCATGTATTTGGCCATAGCTTCTTGTGAAAGTAGCTCTTTTGCTCCTGTCATGGCTTGTTCTTTTGTTGGTGCTTTTACAGCTCTAACGTCTTCAAGCAAAATAATATGCCAGCCAAATTTTGTTTGGACTGGAGAAGATACTTCAGCTTTTTTCAATCCAAAAGCTACTTTTTCAAACTCTGGCACGAACTGACCTTTCATGAAATATCCAAGCTCACCACCGCGGGTTTTAGAAGCTTCGTCTTTAGATAATTTTTTTGCTAAGTCTGCAAATTTTTCACCCTTAGAGATTTTATTTTTAATCTCAGTTGCCTCTTTTTCGCTTTCAACTAAGATATGACGCACCTTGATCTCTTTTTGGTTAGTAAGGCTTTTGATCAGATCGTTGGCTTTGGCTTCTATAATTTGTGGAGTAACTTTTTCAGATACTATTTTATTCATCAACTCACTCGCCGCCATTTGTTGCTCGGTTGCTGCAAGTTTTTCCTTAAATTCCTTAGAATTTGTTATGCCTGATTTTTTGATCTGTGCGTCTAAAACTTGAATGTTTATGTAAGCTTTTATAAGAGCAACTTTAGTTTCGCTATTGAGAGAAGCAAAACTTTGTCCTTTAAAATTTGTATCCATAACTTGTTTAAAACGCTCAGTAACATCGGCTTCGTGCACTTTTACTTTTCCGTGGTTATAAGTTGCAACTACTGTTTTTGCATCAGCAAAAGATTGTGTGCTTGAAAGAGCACTAGCTAACAAAGCTAATTTTATAAAGTTTTTCATTTTCATATTTTTAGTTTATTTAATACTACGCATATTCTACAACATAATCCAAACAAACACAAATGCTCTTGCGGAATAATTTTAGGGATTACTTATTGATGATCGTTATTGTGTCTGAAAAGATTATTATCCTGGCCTGCTGAATCCATTTGATAATTCTCTTACTCTTCTCCTCCATTTTGACTTGTTTCATAGAATCGATCAGGATTAAGATCCATATCTTGTTTGGTTTTTTTCAATTCAGGTTTGATTGATGACATTTTTGCGCTGGATTATTTCCTTCTGAGCTATCGCTCATGTTAAACTTTTTGTCTCGCTCAAAATTATAATTCTTGATACGTTCCTGATCCTCCTTTGGTAATTTTTTTATATTTTGCTCAATTCTCTCGCGTAATTTGTGGAATTTAGCAGGGGCTTCTATGATTGTTTGAATGTTTTCTTTTTCATAATAAATGTGTTTTAAGTTAAAAAATAATAGCATACATATATAAAACATTAAATAAAATATACAAAAATATTGCAACACTTGGCAAATCAAATTACAAGCCAGGGGTTAAAATATTTAGGATATTAGTTCATCGTATTGAATTAGCATCAACTTTCATACTGTCATTGCGAACTATAAGTGAAGCAATCTAGTGATGACTGCGCCTGACTGAATAACGCACGCTTCTTGTAATGAGATGGCCGGGATGCTAATTCAATGCGATTTGCCATAGTTGCAGCTATTTATTTTAGCAAAAAAAGGGCGGGGTTTGCCACAAGGTTGATTAATTGCTGCTGCGCGTGTATCATAGGTATACATTGATATTCTATTATGAGCGTAAATAATTTGTCGATAAGCAGCATTATTCAAACAATTAAAGATGCTAAGTTGCTAGAGCAATTATTAGATGCATATGATAGTCTAGGGATTAGGCCAATTTTAGGCTATGAAATAGAGTTTTATCTGCCAAGTGCAAATACTACTCAATGCAAGATGCAAATTCAAGATTTATTCAACACCCAAGTGCTAGAAGAGAAGGGTAAAAATCAGTACGAAATAAACCAGGGGCCTTTTCCGAGCGTTTTAAGCGCGATAGAGTCGATTCACTTGGCAAGAGCAAAGTTGGTTTATTGCGGAGCAAACCTAAGTCCCAAGCCTTTTATAAATGATTATGGCAATAGCATGCACTTGCACCTGAACTTCTTGGATTTGGCAAATCATAATATTTTTAACGACGATCAGGTGCTGCAAAGATGCGCCTATAGTATTTGTGATTTTTTAAGCCAAACGCTGTATGTATTGATGCCATCGGAGGAAAATTATTTGCGTTTTTCTGCAAAATTCATGGCTCCCACCCATATATCCTATGGCAAGAATAATCGTAGTGCGGCGGTGCGTGTGCCGGGGGGTTTGCCAAAACGCCTTGAGTATAGAATTTGCAGTAACCAAAGCGATCCATATGTGGCGATATTTATTTTGCTTAAAGCAAGTCGCATGGGGTTATTCAATGCTATTGATATTAGTAATTTTTATGGGCCTATTTTTGGCAATGCCTTTGATGAGCAATATCTTCTTGAGCCCCTCGCTAAGAACCTAACACAAGCACAAAAAGCTTTTAATATGAAATTTTTTATTGAATGATGCGCCCTTTAGCACCTAAATTTTTAACGCCCCACTTCTTAACGCCTGGCTTTTTTTTGCGTCACTATAAAACGTGCCTGATTTTCCTGAATATTATTTTTTGGCCCTTATTAACCCTTGGGCTTTATTATGCATTGTTTGCCTCGCCGCAAGACTATCAGCAAGGTGAGTTGGTTAGAATTATGTATGTACATGTGCCATCTGCATGGCTTGCGCTTGGGGTTTATGCCTTTATGGCACTAACAAGTTTTCTAAACATGGTGTGGGCCAATAAACTTGCCTATATCATGTGCGCAGCTAGTGCCCCTATTGGTGGGGCATTTGCTTTTATTACGCTTGCCAGCGGGGCCATATGGGGGTACCCTTGTTGGGGCACTTGGTGGGTTTGGGATGCGCGCTTAACTTCGATGCTAATACTTTTTTTATTTTATTTAGCCTACATAGCATTTTTCAACCTTAATCCTAAAAAAGCGGAAAAGCCTTGCTCGGCGATAGCTTTGATAGGATTTATTAATGTACCACTGGTGAAATTTTCAGTTGATATGTGGGCAAGTTTGCATCAAGGCGCAAGTGTGCTGACTCTTTCTGGGCCCAAAATACACTCAGATATGCTAAAACCTTTACTTATAATGTTTTTGGCTTTTGGTGTTTTTTTTCTTATTAACATGATTATGCGTACTTATGTTTTAATCATGATGTTTAAGTATAAATAAAAAATAATATTACCCGAAGGTATTTAAAAACCAACAATCATGCACTATATTCACATTACATAATAAATTACGACAAATAAATATGAGCTTAGAAACAAGAAAATTTGATGCAGAAATAGGTAAAGTCCTAAATTTGATGATTCATTCACTATATACCAACAAGGAGATTTTTTTGCGAGAGTTAATTTCCAATGCTTCTGATGCGTGCGATAAATTGCGCTATCTTTCAATTTCTCAGCCAGATTTAATCGCCGATGATCATGAATTTAAAATTCAGATTTCTGTTGACCAAGAGGCGCGAAAAATCATTATTTCTGATAATGGAATTGGCATGGACAAGCAAGATTTAATTGAAAACTTGGGCACAATTGCTAAGTCTGGTACTCAAAGTTTTATAGAGCAAATTACTGGCGATCAGAAAAAAGATACTGCCTTAATTGGTCAATTTGGGGTTGGGTTCTATTCAACTTACATGATTGCTGATCACGTAGAGGTAATCTCGCGTAAAGCTGGCCAAGAGCAGAGCTATTCTTGGAGCTCTAAGGGTGCTGGTGAATATAGCATCGACCAAAGCTCTCGCGCCGGCCGCGGCACAGATATCATTATTAGTGTAAAAGAAGGGGATGATGATTATTTAGATCATTTCAGGCTAAAGCACATCATTAAAACCTATTCTGACCATATTAATGTGCCAATTTATTTTGAGCATAATGGCGTCAATACCCAGGTGAACTCTTCAGCTGCTATTTGGACCAGGCCAAAGGCAGAAATATCGACTCAAGAGTATCAGGAATTTTATAAAACTGTATCTTTCGCTGCTGATGAGCCATGTTTAACATTGCACAACAGAAATGAAGGGGCGATTGAATTTATCAATTTACTGTTTATTCCGACCAACAAGACTTTTGATTTATTTCACCCGGACCGCAAAAGAAGGGTAAAGCTTTATATTAAGAGAGTATTTGTGACTGATGAAAATATTGAGATTGTCCCTAGATATATGCGTTTTATTAGAGGGGTTGTGGATTGCGACAGCCTGCCTTTAAATATCAGCCGGGAAACATTGCAGCATAATCCGGTTGTAGATAAAATTCGCACCAGTATAGTGAGTAGAGTTTTATCTGAGCTGAAAAAACTTAAAGAATCAGATGAGGGGCAATATGCAAATTTTTGGCATAATTTTGGCGCAGCTATGAAGGAGGGCTTGTGCGAGAATATTTCTGAAGCCGAAAAACTACTCGATATTTGCATTTTCCACAGTGCTCTTCAGGGCAAGATGATTTCTCTTGCGCAGTATGTGGAAAAATTCACCTCAGGACAGAAGGAAATTTACTATATTACCGGCGAGAGTTTGGATAAATTAAAAAACAGTCCGCAAATTGAAGTATTTAAGAAAAATAATATCGATGTGCTACTTTTTACTGATGGCGTGGATGATTTTTGGGTCAATATAGTAAGTAAATTTAAAGAGTTTGAGCTAAAATCTGTTACTAGAAGCGATATTGATTTAAAACAATATTTAACCGAGTCTGATAAACAAGATCAAGCTCAGAGCGATGAGCAATATGGTCAATTGATAGAGTACTTTAAAAATACTTTAGCGCAAGATGTAAAAGATATTAAAATCTCTAAAAAACTTGAGTCAATAGCAGCTTGCTTAGTGGTGGACGAGGGGTCGATGACTAATCGCATGGAGAGAATTTTACTCGAGCAAAAACAGCTACTTTCCTCTTCGGCTAAAATTTTAGAAATTAACCCCTCTCATCCTTTTATTCAAAAAATACAGCACGATATTAAAGCCAATAGCGCCGATGAGGATACAGCCCAATTGGCAAAGTTAATTTACGATCAGGCTTGTATAATTGAAGAAGAGCCAGTTAAGGACCCGGCTGAATTTTGCCGCAGGTTAAATAAATTTATTAAACTTTAAAAAAACAAGACAATGCGGATAATAATCTTGCATTGTCGATTTATCTTAACTGAAACATAGTTCGGGAAAATTTACGATAATTATGTTATTTTGCTACCAAAAATTGATGATCTGTGGTTATTATATATTAGATCAATCATTATTTTATATCCAAGAGGTTTTATGAAAAATTCTACTTTTAGCACGTTATTTACAACACTCCTTACCGGGCTATTTTTTCTGCTGATTGCCTGCTCTGATTCATCAAATCAACCAGCTAAGGATGAAAAAATTGATGAAATTCAAGCTAAGGTAGAGCCTGAGTTAAAGGCTGAAAAATCTTCTGAAGCAATAGTCGAGGAAGTATTAACTCCAGCACCAAAGGCCGATCAAATATTGGATCGTCCAGAAGATCAAAACACTGATAAAATAAATCAAGAGCCGCAAGACGGGCAATTGCCTTTAGTGACGATTGATGATAGCGATGATGATGAAGATGATAAGCTGGATAATACCGATATAGATCAATTATTAGCTAAGATACAAAATCCTGATTCAAATATTGCTCAAGAGCAAGGGGTGCAGTATAATATAGATGGTATTAATCCACATGATATAGTCTTAGGGGATGCCAATTCCAAAGTGGTGCTCATAGAATATTCCTCTCCTACATGTCCTTCTTGTGCATATTATCATCAAAAGTTTTATCCTAAAATTAAGGAAAAATATATCGACACAAATAAAATAGCTTATGTCTTTAGATTTTTTGTTGCCAATAAACAAGATCTGGACGGCTCGGTGCTGGCTATGTGCGATATGAAAAAATTTTCTGCTTTCGTCGATACGATCTATTCAAGTCAGTCATCTTGGATATCTAAAAAGAGTTATCGCGATATTTTAAGCAATATTGCCCAATTGGGTGGGCTTAGCCAAGAGCAATACGAGCAATGCCTCAATGATGAGAAAATCCGCGATATCTTAGCTTTGCAAAGCCAAAAAATCTACGATAAATTTCCTTCCAGAGTGGTTTTAACCCCGTGTTTTTTGCTAAATGGCACACTGCTTACCGGTTCACATTCGTTTGAAGCGCTTTCTGTTGAAATCGATAAATATCTTAAATAAAAATAAGATTAGCAATGGAGGGTATGGAAAATTTAGAGCGCAAAATACGCGATTTTGACAATAAATCTTCCAATCCAAAAGCCTTGCAATCATCTTATCCGATGCCTATTGGTAAGTTTTTAAGCAATGGCATAGATATATTTGCTAATGTGGCAATTGGCTTGAGTGTTGGTTTGGCGCTGGATAAATATTTTTCTGTTAAACCTTTTTTTTTGCTACTTTGCCTAA
>CANGHM010000006.1 GCA_947453775.1 Rickettsiales bacterium
AGCGCGACAAAGCATTAGCTTCAACAATCAGTCAAATTGAAAAAGACTTTGGCAAAGGATCCATTATGCGCTTAGGCCAAAGGCCAAACGTAGATGTAGACTCTATTTCAACTGGTTCCTTAGGTCTAGATTTAGCGCTGGGCGTAGGGGGGCTGCCAAGGGGCAGAATTATTGAGATTTATGGTCCTGAGAGCTCGGGTAAAACAACCCTTACTTTACATGTGATTGCTGAGGCGCAAAAAGCTGGCGGAACATGCGCTTTTATCGACGCTGAACATGCCCTTGATCCTTCTTATGCAAGAAAGCTTGGGGTCAATATCGATAAACTTTTAATTTCTCAGCCAGATACTGGCGAGCAAGCATTGGGTATTACCGATAATTTAGTGCGCTGCGGGTCGGTAGATTTAATTATCGTAGATAGTGTTGCAGCATTGGTGCCCAAAGCTGAAATTGAAGGCGATATGGGTGATTCGCACATGGGCTTGCAAGCAAGACTAATGAGCCAGGCTATGCGTAAACTTACAGCTTCGATTTCGCGTACTAACTGCATGATTATCTTTATTAACCAGATTCGTATGAAGATAGGTGTTATGTTTGGTAATCCTGAAACAACCACTGGCGGCAATGCATTAAAATTTTACTCTTCTATCCGTATCGATATTAGAAAAATTGGATCTATCAAGGATAAAGAAGATATTATTGGTAATCAAACTAGGGTTAAAATTGTAAAAAATAAAGTTGCTCCTCCATTTAGAGTTGTAGATTTTGATATCATGTATGGTAGCGGGATTTCTAAAGAGGGTGAAATAGTAGATTTAGCTACTAAATTTAATATCGTAGATAAAGCTGGAGCTTGGTTTTCTTATAACACCGTGCGTATAGGACAGGGGCGTGAAAATGTGAAAAAATATTTGCGAGAAAATCCTAAGGTATCTGAAGAGATTGAAAACAAAATAAGGCAGCATTTTAACAATAATGATAGCCTAATTTCAACGGTAGTATTTGATTCGGATGAAGCTGTTCCTGAAGTAGAATAAATAATATTAAAATATAGCCAAACGATGATTAATTTAACAGGTAAAACAGCTCTTATTACCGGCGCTTCCGGAGCAATTGGCTCAGCTTGCGCGCAGCTGCTACATAGCCTTGGTGCGTATGTTGTGCTTAGCGGCACTAGGCAGGAAAAACTTGAGCAACTTGCACAAGAGCTGGGGCATGCTAATTGCGAAGTGCAAATATGTGATTTAGCTGATATTGACAAATGCCAGGAGTTGGTCAACCGCATCGATAAACTAGATATTTTAGTATGCAACGCGGGTATTACCCAAGATGCTTTAAGCATGCGCATGACGCTAGAGTCTTTTCAAAAGGTCATAAACATTAATTTAACTGCTAGTTTCGTTTTAAACAAGGCTGCTGTGATCAAAATGATGAGGGCCCAATACGGCAGGATTATAAATATTTCCTCTGTAATAGGCTTTAGTGGCAATGCTGGGCAAGCAAATTACTCTGCTTCCAAAGCTGGTTTAGTGGCAATGTCTAAGTCCCTTGCCCAAGAAGTTGGTAAAAGGGGCATTACTGTAAACTGCATCGCACCAGGATTTATTAAATCGGATATGACTGATAAATTAACTCAGGAGCAACAAAATAAGATACTAGAAAGAGTGCCAGCCCAAAGGTTGGGAGATCCGCAAGATGTTGCTTCTGCGGTGGCTTTTTTAGCAAGCGATCAAGCCTCCTATATTACTGGCAGCACTATTCATGTTAATGGGGGGATGTTGATGGTCTAAATTTTACCACTAAAATTTTACTAGCATTTTGTGCTAATTTATGTTAAAAGATATGATATACAATTAAAAACGGTTATTTATGGTTACAAGCAATTCATTAGCAAACTCAGAATACGATATTTCAGATAAAGTGATCTCTATCGTGGCTGACAAACTTAAAAGAGACAAAAATACTGTTACTGCTGAAAGTAAATTGGTAGATGACTTAGGGGCAGATAGCCTAGACCAAGTCGAGTTATCTTTGGCTGTAGAAGAAGAGTTTGATATTGAAATACCTGAGGATAAAGCTAGTAATATTACCAAAGTAAACGATATTATACAACTTGTAATATCGCTTAAATCACCATCTGATGACAGTAAATAGCATAAATCTAAATTTGAATTGGTAAAAACCATGACAAAGCGCAGAGTAGTAGTGACTGGTTTTGGCATGCTTTCCCCTCTGGGGTTAAGCGCTCAAACAACTTGGCAAAATATACTCAATGCGCAAAGTGGCATCAGTTTAAACACTAGATTCGATACCAGCAAGATGAAAGTCAAAATTGCTGGTTTAATTCCCGAAACATTTAATCCTAATGATTTTATCGAGCCTAAAGATGTAGACAGGATGGATTTGTTCATTCGCTATGGCATGGCAGCTACTGCTGAGGCAATTAATCATTCGGGGCTCATGAGCTCATCTTTAAGCCAAGATGATTTGGCGCGGGTAGGTGTGATGATCGGCTCAGGTGTTGGGGGTTTAAGAATTATTGAAAGCACCTCGTTAAAACTACATGTAGATCAATCGCGCATTAGTCCATTTTTTATTCCTTCTTGCCTGATTAATATCACATCAGGATATGTATCGATCAAGTATGGTTTTACAGGACCTAATCACTCTGTTGTTACAGCTTGTAGCACAGGTGCGCATGCCATAGGCGATGCTGCTAGAATCATTAAGTACTCAGATGCCGATGTAATGATTGCTGGATCTGTAGAGGCCTCTGTTACCCCTATTGGGGTTGAAGGATTCACTGCCGCTCAAGCTCTTGCTACTAAGTATAACGATAAACCAACCCAAGCTTCTAGGCCATGGGATGTTGATCGCAATGGTTTTGTGATTGCTGAAGGTGCTGGAATACTTGTGTTAGAGGAGCTAAAGCACGCTAAAAAACGTGGCGCTACAATTTATGCTGAAGTAGCTGGATACGGTATGTCGGGTGATGCTTATCATATTACTTCTCCTCACCCAGAAGGCAGGGGCGCGATAGCTGCAATGAATTCAGCCTTAAGGGATGCTAATTTATCGGCCCAGGATATAGATTATATCAATGCTCATGGCACTTCGACAAAATTAGGAGATACAATAGAGCTTGCAGCTGTGCAAAAACTTTTCGCAGATGCTAGGCCCAATATTATGATGTCTTCGACCAAATCGGCAATAGGCCATTTGCTTGGAGCGGCTGGTAGTGTAGAGGCGATATTTAGCATTTTGGCGATGCGCGATCAAGTTGCCCCTCCTACTATTAATCTTGAAAATCCTGAACCTAGCGCTATAATTGATTTAGTACCCAACCATCCTAAAGAGGCTAAAATCAATGCAGTAATGAGCAATTCCTTTGGTTTTGGTGGTACAAATGCAAGCTTAGTTTTTACTAAATTTATCGCATAAATTATGTCTTTTTCAATAGATATCTCTGATAGCGCTGTTGCCAGGATTAAGTATATTTTGGGGCAGGAGGAAAAAAAATCATACTTGCGCATTGCGGTTGAAAGTGGTGGTTGTTCTGGTTTTCAATATAAGTATGAATTTGTTGATGCCAAAGATGATTCAGATTGCCTGATTGTAAAAAATGATGTAGGCATAGTAATCGACAGTATGTCGCAAGGCTTTTTACAAGACTGTATTTTAGATTATATCGAAAATTTAGGCAGTGCATATTTTGAAATCCGCAACCCGCAAGCTTCAGCCAAATGTGGCTGCGGCAATTCATTTAACATATAGTATTTATCTATGCTTGTCGTGCCGCATTTAATACTAAAGAATGGCGACAAAATTTTGTTGACAAGGCGTTCGTTTAGGAAGCAAATATGGCCAAATCACTGGCATTGCGTTTCTGGGTCTATTGAAAAAGGCGAATCGCCGCAAGAAGCTATCGTTCGTGAAGCAGAAGAAGAAATTGGTCTAAAAATCAAAGAGGTTAAGCTAGTAACAACCATATTTATCGCAGAAAATAGTTATTTGAACTGTGTAAATAAATATTACGGTGTAGAGTTATTTTTTTTAGCAGATTTGCCTGATAATCAAGAGCCAATTAATGCAGAACCCCTAAAGCAAGATGCTATGGACTGGTTTTATATAGATCGATTGCCTTCACCTATGATTCCAGGAGTAAAATTTGGTTTAGAAAGTTATTATAAGAATTTAAACTATGCGGAGTTTAGAAATGTCTAGAAATATAGTCAATTGATTTGAGTTTTGCTGGCTTAGTCACTTAGCCCTTTACTATGGAGCATAGCGCTAAAGGCATTGTTCCTAGTATCGAACTTCAACTTAATTGACTATATTCTATGGTATCGACATTATTCTTTATTGAAAATAATTGACTATATTTTAGATTATATCGAAAATTTAGGCAGTGCATATTTTGAAATTCGCAACCCGCAAGCTTCAGCCAAATGTGGCTGCGGTAATTCCTTTAATATATAGTGGCTTTAAAGCTTACTGCGATTGCTAAAAATATAAAATTAAGCTATCAAATTTTGCCTTGTATTTGATAGGGTCTTTCCTAATTGGAATAAGTAGTATATAATCCTTGTTATATCCACGCAGGAGAGATGGCCGAGCGGCTTAAGGCGCACGCCTGGAAAGCGTGTTCACGGCAACGTGTCAGGGGTTCGAATCCCCTTCTCTCCGCCAAGTATGTTCAATTTTTGGACTCTATTTAAATAATTTATGCCCAGGCTATGCATATTAAATTAAAAAAAAAGTCAATTTTTCATCAAGAAATTGGATTCATCGTCAGTTAACTGATGTCTACGTACAAAAAGCCAGACTAGAGGGCTATAGAAGCCGTTCAGCTTATAAAATTATCCAAATTCAAGAAAAATATAGCATCTTCAAACAAGGTAGCAAGGTAGTGGATTTAGGAGCAGCCCCGGGGGGCTGGAGCCAAGTGGTAAGCCAAATGGTAGGCAGCAAAATTCACAAGCCTTTGGTGGTAGCTCTTGATTTGCTTGATATTGAAGACATCCCAGGGGTGCTAGCTATGAAAGGAGATTTTCTTGATCTTGCTGTGCAGGAGGAAATAATCAATATTTTATCTGGCAAAGCTGATGTGGTGATGAGTGATATGGCGCCAAATACTACAGGAGAGCGCACCACTGATCATTTACGCATTATGGCCCTGTGTGAGCAGGCATTTGATTTTGCAAAAAATAATTTAAACCATAATGGTGCTTTTATTGCAAAGATTTTTCAAGGTGGCACTGAACATACGTTGCTTAAGGAGATTAAAAGCTTATTTAAAATAGTAAAACATTTTAAACCTCAGGCCAGTAGGCAAGAGTCTTCAGAGATGTATTTGATAGCAACTGGGTTTAAAGGTGCTCATTTGATTGACCAAATTCATGAAACCGAGTTATAATATTTATTATATAAAAAGTAAAATTGTAAAATATTTTTACCTATGCATTTTCCCAAACATTTAAACCTTGACACTGATTTTACTTCCAAGGTATTAAATATTTTAACTCAAGCTGGGCGCATAGCTCTTAGATATCATCAAGATCAAAGTTTTGAAATAACCTATAAAGATGATCAAAGTCCTGTTACAAATGCAGATATCCAGGTTAGTGAGTTTATAGTAGAGCAGTTAAAGATTCTAACGCCGGATTTTTTTGTCGTATCCGAAGAAAATGAAACCAATGATTTTACGGGGGATACTTTTTGGCTGCTAGACCCAATTGATGGCACGAAATATTATATTCAAGGACAGTCTGGCTACACTATTAATTTGGCATTAATTCATAATCATCTGCCTATTATTGGATATATGTATCACCCAAGCTTAGGAGAAATATATTATAACGATTTAGATGGTAAAGTAAAATTTTATGACGTATTGCGCAACTTGCATACTCAATGTAGCCAGCAAGATAGCAACGATGCGTTAAAAGTTTTAATAGATTTTGGTCAGCTGAATTTGGCGAAAATAGAGCAAGAAGCATCTTTCACTAAAATATATCCGCAAAATACGCGCAGTAAAATCTCTATGCTTTTAAATAATCAGGTAGATGTATATTATCTATATCGCAATTTAATGGAATGGGATACCGCAGCCGCCCATGCTATATTAAGAGCAATAGGAGGGAGTGTTATGGATATGCTGGGCAATGAACTGGTTTACGGCAAACCGCTTTTTTATAACCCCAGTATAATATTTTGCAGTCCTCGAGCGATGCCGCATAAGCAAAAAATTCTTAGTAACCTAGCATAAAGCCTATAATGATTGATACATTAATGATTTTCGCAGCAGGTTTTGGTAAACGCATGCTACCTTTAACTCAAACCACTCCAAAGCCTTTGCTTGAAATTGGCGGTAAGCCAATGCTTTATCATGCGCTAGATCTTGCGCAAAATGCTGGCTTTAAGACTATAATTATTAACTCGCATTATTTAAGTAGCTTAATCCAAGAGGCTATCGATCAATATGTTGTGCGATTTAGGCCTCAAGCAAAAATACATCATATATATGAGCCAAATATTTTAGAAACCGGTGGGGCGGTAAAAAATGCTCACTATCTTTTTGCAGACAAAGATGTTATTTTTACCATGAATAGCGACTCTATCATTACTTTCGAGCAAGATATATGGAGCCAGATGTTTACTAGCTGGGATAAAGCGTATATGGATTTTATGCTGTTATTATCGCCTCTAGCAAGAAGCTTTGGCTCTATAGGTAATGGGGATTTTGACTTAGAGCCAAATGGTCAGATTCATCGCAATAATCAAGTAAAACGTTATATGTTTACTGGTTTGCAAATAGTAAAAGTTGACCTAATTATGCACAATCCCTTGCATCAATTTTCTCTTGCTCATTATTATACCCCTGGTCAATATAGATTGCATGGTTTTGTTAACCCTGGTATTTTTTACCATATATCTAACCCACAAGATTATAGCCTTTATAATGCAAAATTATCTGTTTAATTGCTTATAAAGAAGGTGTTGTGCAAGGTATAAATCAAAGTTTTATTATAGTTGTTTGATATTGGTGTGCTCATGATATATTAAATAATGCATAAAAAGATCACAAATAATTGATATTGTCTTAAAATTTTTCATTTATCCCTTGAGATTTACTTTAAATGTGCTAGAATACTTATCATCAGATATTTTAAATCATTATGTTAAATAAGCTAATATTAGTACAGATATATTTATTTACGCTATTGCTGAGTAATGCAGTTTTAGCTGCGCCAGAACAAAAGGGTAGGGTCCAAGCGAGCCTTATAATTGATGCAAATTCACAGAAAATACTACATGCACAAAATCTGAATAATCCTGCATATCCAGCATCATTAACAAAATTAATGACAGTATATTTAGCTTTTGAGGCGATGCAAAAAAAAACTATCTCGCCTGGTGCGCAAATTACAATCTCAGAGTATGCAGCAAGCGCTAGACCTTCTAAATTAGGCCTAAAGGTTGGGGAGAAAATCCCTTTCAAGCAGGCAATTATTGTCTGTATTGTAAAGTCGGCCAATGATATTGCAAGGGCATTGGCAGAAAAAGTTGCTGGATCTGAGAAAAAATTTGTCGCCATGATGAACAAAAAGGCCCAAGCTCTTGGCATGAAAAAGACGAATTTTGCAAATGCTAGTGGCTGGCATCACGCAGATCAAAAAACCACAGTGCAAGATTTAGCTAAACTAGCCTTGGCATTAAAGCGCAATTTTCCTGAGTATTATCATTTATTAGGTCGAACTAGTTTTCTCCACAATGGTAAAACTTACAATGGGCATAACAGAGTTGTAAAGAATTATGAATATGCTGATGCGGGCAAAACTGGCTATGTTGCCGCAAGTGGCTTCAATTTATTTGCCAGTGCTAGCAAGCACAATAAAAGCTTAATTGGAATTATAATGGGGGGTAAAACAGCTAAAGAGCGCGATGCAAAAATGATTAGCTTGCTTGATAAGCACCTCAATATGGCATCTAACGATAGGAGTAAAAGCCCGAAGAAAAAGAGCCGAAAAATAGCATCTGCTGATTGCGTTTGGGCCAATAAAAATCTTTAGATGCAAAACTGATTTAAATATTTACAGTCTTCAAGCTCCAGATAGAATGTTTTGGGTAAATTAACATTAACCACAAAATAGCTATTGTGTTCTATTAACAAAGTGATGTGGGCATTGTGCTGAGTGCTAGATTTTTTATTATTTAAAAATTTTAATACTGCGTCCAAATTTTTCTCAGATAGGTGTAGTTTTAAGTTATGCATTTTATGCTTGGCTAGATCGTTCATATTTTCAATTGATACAACATTCATACGCACTGAGTACTGGTCTTTTTGCACATCACAATTAAATATAGCGCATTGTGCTACATTTAAAAAGTCATTGTAAAGGCGAATAATTTCCTCATTAAAAATTGAAACTTCAAACAGACCATAAGGATCTGAAAGTTGCATGGTAATATATCTGCCCCTTGAGGAAATTCTGGTATCTTTTTTTTGAATGGCTCCAGCAATTTTAATTTGATGCGACCCATCTTTTAATCTTGCTAAGCCTTTGGAGTTAAAAATATTGTGATCCTTAATAACTTCTTGATAAAATTCCACTGGATGAAATCTGATAAATGATCCAAGTACTGCAAATTCTTGATTAGATTTTTCAAGGTAATTAAAATCTTGCCCCAAACTTACTAAAATTTCTGCACCAGAAACAGCGCCAAGCAGACTTAGTTGATTGCTAAGACGATTTTGTTGGTAAGAATTAGAGTAAGCTAGTAGCCTCTCCAGACTGTCTAATAGTTGTTTGCGGTTTTGGTGTAGCTGATCAAAGCACCCTGCTTTGATTAAACTTTCCAAATATTTTTTATTAAGCGATTTGGGCGACATCCGCTCAACAAAGTCTATAATACTGGTAAAGTTACCTTTGATGCTGCGCTGGTTTGCTATCTCGTCGCCAAAAGCTGGCGTTACGCCTTTTAAAGACCCTAATGCTACTAATATTTTTTTATCTTTAATGCAAAAGTATCCTTGCGAAACATTGATATCTGGTGGTACGATTTTAATATCGTTTTTGATTGCATCGTCTAGGAAAAGAGCTATTTTATCGTGATCAGAAATATCTAAGTTAAGAGCAGCAATCAGGAAATATATCGTGTAATGAGCCTTTAAATAAGCTGTTTGGTAAGATATAACCCCGTAAGATGCAGCATGCGCTTTGTTAAAACCATAACCAGCGAACTTTTCCACCAAAGCAAAAATCTCCACTGCCTTATCGCGTGTAATGCCGTTGGCAATTGCCCCTTGTACGAAAAGATCTTGCTGGGCATCCATTTCGGCTTTGATTTTTTTACCCATTGCCCTGCGCAATAAATCAGCTTTGCCAAGAGAGTATCCAGCCAGTACTTTTGCTACTTCTAGCACTTGCTCTTGATAAATAATTACACCATAAGTTTCGCGCAATACCGACTCAAGCATCGGGTGAACGTATTGTACTTCTTGTTTACCATGTTTGCATGCTATATATGTGGGAATGTTATCCATGGGCCCAGGCCTGTAAAGTGCGCTTAGGGCCATTAGGTCTTCGATTCGGTCGGGCTGTAGCTTCTTAATAGAGTCTTTCATGCCCGCGCTTTCAAACTGGAATATACCTACTGTTGAGCCACTAGATAGCATTTTATAGACTTTTGGGTCATCTAGACTGATAGTGTTAATGTCGATTTCTACTCCATTTTCTTTCAATAACTTCAAGCAGTTAGAAATAACAGTTAAGGTTTGCAGTCCAAGAAAATCAAATTTCACCAACCCCGCTAGTTCTGCATATTTCATTGAATACTGCACAATAGAGAGCTGGGAGTTTTTATCTGCATAAAGAGGGGAAATTTCAATCAAATCCCTACCTGCAATCACAATTCCAGCAGCGTGAGTGGAAACGTGGCGATATAAACCCTCTAGCTCTAGAGCCGTGGTTAGTACCTCGCGGATTAATTTGTCAAACTCTTGTTTTTCCTCGCCGCTTGTGGGGGCCTCAATCCCTTCGGGCGAATACACTCCTTTGCCTTGATAGATGTGCTGCAACTCCCCTACCTCGTTAATTGCTTGCGACAATGTAACGGGATTCACAGCATTAAACGGCACAAGTTCGGTAATATAGTCGGCATATTTATAGCGCAAATCCAGCGCTCTTGCCACGTCTTTTATCACCCCTTTAGCTTGCATGCTGCCAAAAGTAATGATGTGAGCAACCCGCTCTTTACCGTATTTGTCAATTACATAGTGAATTACCTCGTCTCTGCGTTCTTGACAAAAATCAATATCAAAGTCAGGCATGGAAATACGATCCGGATTTAAAAATCTCTCAAAAATCAAACCAAATCTGATTGGATCAAGATCAGTGATCTGCAAACACCAAGCGACAATGGAGCCAGCTCCGGATCCTCTACCTGGTCCTACTGCAATTTTTTGCAACTTACTCCATTTGATAAAATCTGAGACTATCAGGAAGTAACCGGCAAAATTCATACTGCAGATAACTCCCAGCTCGTAGTCTAATTGCGCAAAATATTGCTTTTTTAAGGTCTCTTGTTTTTCGGGCGGGGTCTCTTCGCAGGCAAATTTTTTAGCAAGTCTATATTCTAGTCCCTCGATTGCTTGGTTTTTGAGCATTTCCCCTTCGGTA
>CANGHM010000007.1 GCA_947453775.1 Rickettsiales bacterium
CAGCTGCGCCATTAAATATTGGAGCAATATAGGCTACTGGGTCAAAAAAATAATGGTCGAGAAAATAATTTTTCCCACCTTCCGACCTTCTTTTTATTGTATAAAAATATCCACTTGCGCAACCAAGTAAAGATGCAAAAAACGCTAGGTATGGCACATAAGAGCATTCTTGCTTTAAAGGTATAATGCTCATGATTTTGGTCAGATAACCATTTGGCTTATCAAATGATAGTGCGTACCTACCCATTAAACCAGCAAAAATTGATCCTATAATCAATATAAAGATTGGCCATAGCATTACTTTGCTTACCTCATGGGCGCCGTTATTATTTTGAGCGTTTGTATCAAAACCAATACTAGTGATAATTTTGAGTGAATAAAATCCAGTACTAAATGCCCCTATCAAAGCACAAATAAATATCGCCATGTTAGAGGAATAGGCATATTCTAAAATCAAATCTTTAGAGTAAAAACCTGCCAAAGGGGGTATGCCAATAATAGCGCTACTAGCTACGATAAAAATTAGGAATGTATAGCGCATGTTAACCCTAATATTGCCTATTTTCTGCAAATTTTGCTCACCAGTAGCATGTATAATGTTACCTGCAGCTAAAAACAGAGCTGCTTTAAAAAAAGCATGTGTCATTAAATGAAAAATACCAGCATGATAAGCCTTTAAACCGCAAGCAATAAACATATAACCAAGTTGACTGCATGTAGAGTATGCAATTATTTTTTTTAGATTTGATTGTAAAATCGCAGCTAAACCTCCGTAAACACAAGTAATAGCTCCGATAATTGCTACTATATTGCTAACTTTATTTGAGCAAGCAAAGAAAAAATTCATCCGTGCAAGCAAAAATACTCCTGCTGTAACCATGGTAGCAGCATGTATGAGGGCAGAAACTGGAGTTGGCCCCTCCATGGCATCTGGCAACCAGATATGAAATCCTATTTGTGCAGATTTGCCCATAGCGCCGATAAAAAATAGCAAGCAAGCTAAATCTAGCGCACTGAAATCGATACTAGCCAAGCTATAGTTTTTAACTTCAAGAAATTTGATATGCTTGGCAAGATCAATAAAATCAAGACTATCACAATAAAAAAGCACCAATAATATACCAATTAAAAAGGCTAAATCTGCAATTCGGTTGACTATAAATGCTTTATAAGCAGCATTAATAGCTGAGGGCTTATCGTAGTAAAAACCTATTAGCAGATATGAAAGCAGCCCAACCCCTTCCCAGCCAAAAAATAACTGCACCATATTATCAGCACAAACAAGCATATTCATGCAAAAAGTAAACAGCCCCAAGTATGCCATAAAAGTATTAAAGCGCTTTTGATCAGCCATATATCCAATAGAATATATATGGACTATACTTGAGATTATGCTAATAACCCAAAGCATAATGATAGTTAGTTTATCTGCATATATGGCCCAAGATATGGTATAGTCTTTGATTCTAAACCAAGAAGCAATTTTAATGTGATAAATAAAATTTTGCTCTACAGTAGTAGTAAACAAGCTAGCTGCAATAAAATAGCTGATAATCATTAATCCGCAAGCAATATATCCTATCCATTTACAAGAGAGCTGCTTTCGTAGGCTTGCGCATATAAGCGAGGAAAATAGCGGCAAAAAAACGATTAATACTACACTCATCCTTTTAACTCATTAATATCGGCTATGTTAATGCTATTTTTATGCTTAAAATATGCAACCGTAATAGCAAGGCCAATGGCAGATTCGGCTGCAGCAATGGTTAAAATAAAAATACTGAAAATTTGACCATCAATTTGCTTTAAATAAGCTGAAAAAGCCACAAAATTAATATTTACTGCCAGCAGCATTAACTCAATTGAAAGTAGCATCGAGATAACGCTTTTGCGATTTATACATACTCCAAAACACCCTATAGCAAACACCCCGCTTGAGGCAATCAAAAAATGTGGCAAGCTATAGATCATAATTAATACCTTTTACAGCAGAATTATTGGCAATATTGACCATCTTGATACAATCTGTTTTTGATCTGCTTACTTGTTGGCTGATATTTTGTTTTTTAATTGGTCTTTTGTCTCTATCAGTTAAAACAATAGCGCCAATTATTGCCACCAGCAAAATTACTCCACTTACCTCAAAAGGCACAATAAACTTAGTATACAAAACATCAGCTATCGCTATTACGTTATCTTGAGCCAAAAATACTTGATCAATCATCTTATCTTTTAAATTTGTATGCAGGAGCCAAGCAATAGCAATAAAAAAAGTAAACGTTAAAATTGCAGTTAAAAAAGATTTACTAGCTTTTAAATACTGCTGGCTGTGGATATCGATCATCATGATCACAAACAAAAATAATACCGCAACCGCCCCAACATAGACTATTATAGTCATCATTGCTAAAAACTCAGCCCCAAGTAACACAAAAAGCCCAGCGGAATTTAGTAAAGCAAAAATAAGCCACAGCACACTATGCACATGGTTTTTAGAGATCACAACACCAAGAGATGCTAATATCAATAAAAAACTAAATAAGTAAAAAAACATAACCAACTATTTATAAGAAGAATCTTTTGCTAGTTTAACCTGGATTGCCCCCTCCCAGCGATCGCCATTTTTTATCAGCTTTTCTTTGCTATACATTAATTGTTTGCGGGAGTCACTAGCAAATTCAAAATTAGGACCCTGGACAATTGCATCTACTGGGCAAGCTTCTTGGCATAGCCCACAATAGATACATTTAGTCATATCGATGTCGTATTTTGTTGTGCGGCGGCTGCCATCAGCACTTGCGTGCGCATCAATTACGATTGCTTGAGCAGGACAAACTGCTTCGCACAACTTACAAGCAATACACAGCTCTTGACCATCTTGGTCTCTTCGAAGCACATGCTCTCCTCTAAAACGAGGGCTAATTTTACCCTTTTCATAAGGATAATTGATTGTTACTTTAGGTTTAAATAAATATTTAAGCGTTAAAGCCATACCCTTGATTATTTCGTATAATACTAATTTTTTAACATCTTAGTAAGCATAAACTTAACCTATAAATCTAACGACAAATGCTAAAAAAACAAAATAACCAAGCGTAAGAGGTAAAAAAAACTTCCATCCTAAACGCATCAAATGATCGTATCGATAACGAGGCACAGAAGCCCTGATCCAAATAAAACAAAACAATACTAGTGCTATTTTCAATGCAAACCATATAAAGCTAGGTATAGCCATCAAGCAATCCAAATTAAACGGGGCTAGATAGCCACCAAAAAATAGCGTCACTACCATAGCACTTGCCATAATCATATTTGCATACTCTCCTAAAAAAAACATTGCAAAGCTTATTGATGAATACTCTACATTATATCCTGCAACTAGCTCAGACTCTGCTTCTGGTAGATCAAACGGATGGCGGTTTGTTTCAGCAAGTAATGCAATAAAAAACACCACACTTAAGGGTTTGAGCAATATTTGTAAATAAAGCGGCATAGATTTTTGCACCTCTACTATTTGCACTAAGTTCAAACTATTGCTTACTAACACTACCGATGCGATGCAAAGCCCTATTGATATTTCATAAGAAATCATTTGCGCAGCAGAGCGAATTGCGCCAAAAAAAGCATATTTAGAATTACTAGCCCAACCAGCAATAATAATGCCATAAACTCCAAGCGACGATACTGCTAAAATGTATAAAACTCCAACGTTGATATTTGCAAGAACAAAATCTTTGCTAAGTGGCACTACCGCCCATCCTATAATGCTTAGCACAAAAGTGATGATAGGGGCTAAAACAAAGAGAATTTTATCTGATGCTGCCGGCAAGATCATTTCTTTGCTAAGTAGCTTGAGCCCATCAGCTATTGGTTGAAGCAATCCCATTGGACCGACGGTATTTGGCCCTCTTCTAAGTTGCATTAAGCCAATAATTCTTCTTTCAGCATAAGTTAAATACGCCACACAAAGCAGTAAAGGCACAATGACCATAATAATTTTTACTATAATACCGGCTATTTCCATCATCATTTTTGCCCCAAAATAAATTTAGTACATGCAAGCATGGTAGGCGAGGCCCTGCTGATGGCATTATCCATGTAGTAGTTATTAGTTGCAATATTTTTAATTGGCTCATCTTGGAAACAGTTGCTAGTTACTGAATCAAAATGAATAGTGCTAGCAACTATCTTGCCAATATTTGCAAAAATTGGATATTGTTTAAGCATTTGCGTTTGCAGATTTTGTAGATCATTAAAACCTAAATTTAATGATAGCTTTTGGGCTAGATCGATAATAATTTGCCTATCGTCTTTTGCTTGACCAAAAGGTTGCACAACACGCCGTGCTTTTTGCACCCTGCCTTCTAAATTCACATAAGTTGCATCTTTTTGAGTATATTCAGTAGCTGGCAAAATTAGATCTGCCCTGTTGGCACCAGCATCGCCATGATGACCTTGGTAGACTACAAAGCTTTTGCCCAAAGAGGTCATATCGATTTTGTCAGCTGCAAGCAGATAAACTAAATCCATCTGATTTTGTTGGCAAGCGGATAAAATTTGTTTAATATTTTTGCCTTGTCCCTGACTTTGACTTTCATATTGATTTTTAGGGTGAAATTTTAAATCTAACAACCCTACACTTGAGGCATCTTGATGAAGAATATTAAAACCATTCCAATCATTGCGGATGAAATTATACTGCCGCGCTATAGCATATGCAATTGCTTGAATTTGGAGTGAATCATCGCGCACGAGTACACCATCCCCAATTATTAACATAGGATTTTTACTTTGACTTAGTGCTTGGCAAATACTGTGCTTTGCGCTTAATATTTGCTCTAAGATCTTTGGGTTATCGCCTAGATGCTCAATTGGATAAGTTTGATCACTCAGAGCTCCAATACTGCAAACCCTGATCTTGCTTTGTCTGACTTGTTGGCCTATACGCGCACCAAGCAAAGGAGCATTTGCGCGCACATTTGCACCTATTAGCAAACAAAAATCAGCCTTCTCTACACCCGCTATAGTGGTATTAAACAGATAGTTTCCTCTATAGCGCGTCTCAAAACTATAGCCATTTTGATTGCAGGCTAAATTATCGCAGCCTATTGCATTAAAGAGCTCTTTTAGAGCAAAGATAGACTCACAATCAACCATTTGACCGCAAATAGCAGCCATTCTATCTGGCTTTGTATTGGTTATCTTAGCTTTAAGAGTATCTAAGGCAAACCCCCAGGATACTTCTTGCAACGCTCCATCTACTCTAAAATATGGTTTATCAAGACGTTGGTATCTTAGACCATCGTAGGAAAATCGTGCTTTGTCCGATATCCATTCTTGATTGATTTCTTCGTTAAGTTCAGGCAATATTCTAATCACCTCATGACCTTTAATATCAATGCGAATATTGCTTCCCATCGCATCAAACACATCTATAGATTTGATTGATGTTAGCTCCCAGCTGCGATATTTAAACTCATATGGCTTAGAGGTTAATGCTCCAACAGGGCAAATATCGATTAAATTACCTGAAAGCTCTGAAGTAATAGATTTTGCAAGATAGGTGGAAACTTCCATATCCTCGCCCCTGCCAATGGTGCCAATTTCATCAATACCAGCAACATCAGCAGCAAACCTGATGCACCTGGTACAGTGTATGCATCTAGTCATATGGGTCGCAATTAAAGGACCCATGTACTTATCTTTTACAATGCGCTTATTTTCATGAAATCGGCTAAAATTTTTACCATATTTAAATGCCTGATCTTGCAAATCACACTCGCCACCTTGGTCACATACTGGGCAATCTAACGGATGATTAATCAATAAAAACTCCATTACTCCTTGTCTGGCTTGCGCCACTTTTTCTGTATTAGTATGAGCAATCATGCCATCGCTGACCAATGTGGCACAAGAGGCAACAAGTTTGGGGGATTTATCTATTTCGACCAAACACATACGGCAATTGCCTGCAATTTTTAATCGCTTATGATAACAAAACCTAGGTATTTCAATTCCTGCTATTTCACATGCTTGAATTAAGGTGCTACCTTCTGGGGCTTGAATATTTTGACCGTCTATGTTAACCTTTGGCATTAAAATTTAATATCAAATTACTTCTTCTGATACTAAAATAAAACACCCAAGGTTTCAATAATAAAAGCTTTATAACGCCAATAATATTGTAATGTATGCTATTATAGTCAATTTATAATAGCTCTAAAAGGAGCTAATAAGATTATTTACTAGCCATGAAAGGTTTTAAGATTTTGGCAAAAATGCGGTCTAAATTATAAATATCAGTTTGTTTAGCATCCATAGAGGAAAATAAATTAACTCCAGATGGGATGTAATCCACACACATATTAGTCCAAAGAACCTTGCCAGTACTTGCTTGCACAAAACCTATAATCATTACAACTTTGTCGCCATTTTCCTCAGGATCATAGTGATGATGCCGTGAGTCAGAAAAAGCTTGCGATAATGCTTTTGTCAGGATGGAAACAGCTACTGCGCCACTACTTTTCACATTATATAAATAATCTATAAACACCAATATGTCTGACTGTGTTTTTTCTTTAAAGACCGTGGCACTAGAATCAATTTTATTTGAAATACTATACGCATCTTCAGGTTTTAAATGAATTACCCTATACAGAATCTCGCGATTTTCATCGTAATTATGACGTATTTTCTTTAAATCAGGATAAAGCTTTTTATCGCGAATATCTTTGCCATGCAGAATTTGCGCTCTTAGGTTAGTTTTTTCAATTGCAACTGCTGCTCTTTCTGATATTAAATGCGCCAAATAGACTTCATAATCGTACATTCTGGTTTTAATATTAGTAGCACTTATGGTATTTACTTCAACTTCAGGGGGCAAAATAAGCATTCCACCTTTGCTAGTATTAACAACATCAGTATAGTCTGAACAATGCCTTACGGTTGTTGTTGTGGTGCAAGACGATATTATCATCATCATGCAAATAGATAGTATTAAACGCATATTTAATAAAATTCACAGTTATAATATGCTAGCCACCAATCATATTTTCGCGGTGATTAGCTCTAGCAGGAAGAGATTTTTTCGCCTTAACTGGAGATGGTTCAGGTGTAATATCATGGCTATGTGGCGATGAATCCGGTGCAGAGATAACCCTGGTGCGGTCATTAGAAAAAATAACATATACATTTTGTCCTGTATGCAATGGATTATCTGTTCCTTGCACTACGGCTATTAGCCCGCTAGTAGATGCTGCTGAAATAGCAGCCCTCATCGCGCTACTTCCTTCATAATAATCGTGTTTAATTTGTGCTGGATCAATTTGAACTATATACTCATACCCTTTGGATGTTCCCAAAGAAGATTCTGCCGCAGCTCCAATTGCAGCTCCAGCAATAGCTCCAGCAACTGTTGCTACACCGCTACCAGCACTATTGCCTATAGCCCCTCCCATTACGCCTCCTGCTAACATTCCAGTACCATTATTATCAAGCCTATCCTTGTTTTTTATCGTCACTAGCCTTACATTAATCACCTTGCCTTTAACCATTAAGCCTAAAGTAGAGTCGGCGGTATACACACTGTTGTTACGATCGGGCGCGCAGCTAGCAAGACCAAAGGTTAAGAATAAAGATATGGCGATTTTAAATACTTTCATTTGCAAAATATATAGTAGATTTACATACCTAAGATTATACTATCAATAGTTTTCCAAAGCAATATGATTGTAGATGATATTGTTATAGTTATTTGCATATGAGGTTGTAATTTTATTATTACCTACTTGAGTTTGTATATTGATTTTTTTGTCATATTGATATATTTAATAATAAATTTAATAATCTAGAATTGACGAGGCACATAATATTGCATTATAATAAAGCTATTAATAATATTATAATATGTTTTATATGGCTTGGGATGATATAAATGATACTGACAGATACGGTAGAACACAGCTTCATATAGCAGCTGAAAAAGGTAGAGAGGCAAAAGTGCGGCAAATATTAGATCAAGATGCCGAGGTGGATTTAGGTGACGATACTGAAAGAACCGCCTTGCATTACGCTGTATTAAATGGCCATACAGCAATAGTTAAGATTTTATTAGAAAATCAAGCAGATCCCAATATGCAAGATGAAAATGGTATGAGTCCGCTACTATTGCTACGTCATAATGCGCCAGAAATTCTAAGTCTTTTAATCAAACATGGGGCAAATGTTAATATTACAGACTTTGAAGGAAAAACCCTTTTTAATATAGCGGTGCAAAATCGCGATGTAGATTTTTTAAAAATGCTCATATCTCACGGTGCAGATCCTAATAAACATGATCAACATGGCTTAAGTCCTTTGCTAAATTCAGCTAAAGCGCAAAATTCTCAAGTTGTAGAGTTTTTGCTACAGCTAAAAGATGCTAATGGAGGCAAATTAATTAATCACGAACATAAAGACAAGGGTGGAAAAAGCTTACAAGACTATTACGATTTAGAAACACTGTGTGCGCGAGAAGATGCTTGGAGTGTATGAAATATATTGATTTGGTAGAGTTTAGGTTAATTTAGATAGTGGCAAGGATTTTATGAGTTTGGCGACTGCTAAAATTACAGCGCCCAAAAGTAGGGAAAATAGGAGATAAAACCCCTATAATCACATTACTTTTTCTTTTCAGGAGCAACAGGAGCAGAAGGCTTAACTTCCGCCTCAGGCTTAACTTCTTCAGGCTTAACTTCTTCAGTAGTCTTAACTTCTTCTTTAACTTTAACATCATCAGCATTAACTGCACCAAAAGCGAAAAATGACATTGCTAATAATGCCAAAACAGAATTCTTTAACTTGTTCATATAAATTTACCTTAATTTTCTCTTTATCATAACTTAAAAATCAAGAGCAATCAACCGCGTTACTAACTAATATCATAAAATAAGTTTATTAATGGTATTTATATTATTTAAAACGTTTACTGGATCAATATTATTTCAAATGGTAATTTTTTTCATCTGCTCACTAAATTGTGATTTTTATATCACTTTAAGTAAAGTCTCTCCGATATCAGCTGGAGAATGACTAATAGCGATGCCAGCTTCTTGCATAGCAGCTATTTTACTTTCAGCAGAGCCAGTATTGCCTGCTACTATTGCTCCAGCATGCCCCATTCTTTTTCCCTTGGGCGCGCTACTGCCAGCTATAAAACCAACAATTGGCTTTTTAATTTTGCAATCTTTAATCAGTTGGGCTGCTTCTTCTTCCTCATTTCCACCAATTTCTCCGATCATAACAATGCCTTGAGTTTGATCATCTGCTAAAAACAACTCTATACATTCGCTAAAAGTAGTTCCATGAATAGGATCTCCACCAATGCCCACGCAAGTTGATTGACCTAATCCTGCTGCAGTTGTTTGCCCTACAGCCTCATATGTTAAAGTGCCAGATCTAGAAACTATGCCAATATGACCCTTTTTATGTATGTGTCCTGGCATAATACCTATTTTGCATTCATCTGGGGTAATAATTCCTGGGCAGTTTGGCCCGATGAGTCTAGTTTTTGAGCCCTTTAATGCTTTATGGACTTTTAGCATATCTAAGATTGGTATTCCCTCGGTAATACATACAACTAACTCAAGTTTTGCATCAATAGCTTCAAAAATTGCATCAGCGGCAAAAGCTGCAGGTACATAAATAACACTAGTATTTGCCCCGGTGGTACTTGCCGCTTCTAACACAGTATTAAATACCGGTAGTCCTAGATGGGTGGAAGATCCCTTGCCCGGGGTAACTCCAGCTACCATTTTTGTGCCATATGCAATTGCTTGCTTAGAGTGAAAAGTTCCTTGTAAGCCAGTAAAACCCTGGCATATTACTTTAGTATGTTTGTTGATTATAATCGACA
>CANGHM010000008.1 GCA_947453775.1 Rickettsiales bacterium
CTTTATGCCTCAACTTACAATTTGAAAATAAGGAATAGATAAAAATGACAACAGAAGAATTATTATTGAACTATTCTGGAGGACTTAATCAGTTTGATCAGATTAAAATAAATATCGCAAGTCCCGAGCAAATTCGTTCTTGGTCATCTGGTGAAATCGATAAGCCAGAAACAATTAACTACAGAACCTTTAAACCTGAAAAAGGAGGTTTGTTTTGTGCTAAGGTATTTGGTCCTATCAAGGATTATGAGTGTTTATGTGGTAAATATAAACGTATTAAATATAAAGGGGTTTTTTGCGAGAAATGCGGTGTTGAGGTAACTGTAAGTCGAGTGCGTCGTGAACGTATGGCTCATATAGACTTAGCAGCTCCGGTGGTGCACATTTGGTTTTTAAAACTATTGCCTTCCAGAATAGGATTGCTGCTTGATATGCAGGTAAAAAACCTTGAGAAGATTTTATATTTTGAATCTTTTGTGGTGCTAGACTCTACCTTATCGGAAATCAAGAAGGGGGATTTATTGTCTGAGTCTGAAGTTTATGAATATGAGGCTAAATATGGACCTGGACGATTTGAGGTAGGTATTGGTGCTGAAGGCATAGAGCGCATGTTGCAAGATATGGACCTAAAAGCATTGAAGATTCAGCTTCACGAAGAAAAAAATAATGCAGCAGCTTCTGCTAAAGCAATTAGAATTGCCAAAAGGCTCAAATTAGTTGAAGAGTTCATTGAATCAGGTAACAAGCCTGAATGGATGGTAATAAATGCCTTACCTGTCTTGCCGCCTGATTTAAGACCGTTGGTGATGCTTGAGGGCGGTAGATTTGCAACATCTGATCTAAACGAATTATATAGAAGAGTTATAAATAGAAATAATAGACTGCGCAAACTCATAGAGCTTAACTCTCCTGAGATAATCATTCGCAATGAAAAAAGGATGTTGCAAGAGTCAGTTGATGCTCTGCTAGATAACGGTAGAAGAGGTAAGGTGATTAAAAACACCAATAAAAGACCATTTAAATCTCTTAGCGATATGCTGAAAGGTAAACAAGGGAGATTTAGACAAAACTTGTTAGGTAAAAGGGTAGACTACTCAGGTAGGTCGGTTATTGTTGTTGGTCCTGAGTTGAAAATATATCAATGTGGTTTGCCAAAACAAATGGCATTAGAGCTATTTAAGCCCTTTGTATATGCAAAACTACAAATGTATGGCACAGCAAATACCATTAAGGCGGTGAAAAAATTAGTGGAGCTTCAAAAGCCTGAAGTTTGGGATGCTTTGGACGAGGTCATTAAAGACCATCCAGTGCTATTAAACCGTGCGCCAACGCTGCATAGGCTTAGTATTCAGGCTTTTGAGCCGATGCTTATTGAAGGTAAGGCTATCCAGTTACATCCTCTTGTTTGTTCCGCTTTTAACGCGGACTTTGATGGTGACCAAATGGCTGTGCATATTCCTCTTTCGGTTCAGGCTCAAGTAGAAGCAAGAACCCTTATGATGGCTACGAATAATATTTTAAGTCCTGCAAGTGGTAAGCCAATATTAGTGCCAGACAAAGATATAGTACTTGGTATATACTATTTGACTATGGCTTTTGATAATGAGCCTGGTCAGGGTATGAATTTTTCTCAGATGTATGAAGTTCATCATGCACTTCAGGAAAAATGCATTAGTTTGCATAGTAAAATCAAATTTAGAATTCAAAAAACTAATGTATTTGGGGAAAAGGTCAGTAGCTTTGTTGAGACTACTCCAGGCAGGCTAATTCTGTGGAATATAGTGCCTAAAACTTGCTCTCCTGAAATTGAGTTTGATATAGTCAATAAATTGCTGATTAAAAAAGAAATTTCAAATCTTGTATACAATATTTATAAATCTTCTACCCAAAAAGATGCGGTAATTTTTATAGATAATTTAATGTCTATGGGTTTTAAATATGCTACGATTTCTGGGATGTCTTTTGGAATAGCTGATATGGCTGTGCCAGATTCGAAAAAAGAACATCTTGCTCATACTAGCGCAGAAGTCAAAGAATATGAGATGCAATATTATAGTGGTCTTATTACATCAGGTGAAAAATATAACAAAGTAATCGATGCTTGGTCCAACTGTACTGATTTAATTGCTAACGATTTGATGAAAAAAATCTCGCTTGGGGATAGGGTTACCCCTAATATTAGCAACCAGCAAAGAGTTAATGCGATTTATGCTATTGCTTCTTCAGGAGCCAGAGGAGCGCCAGCTCAGATAAGGCAGCTTGCGGGTATGAGGGGACTTATGGCAAAACCAAACGGTGAAATTATTCCATATCCGATTACTTCCAACTTCTTAGAGGGTTTGAAAATTACGGAATATTTTATTTCAACTAACGGTGCAAGAAAAGGTTTAACTGATACAGCTCTTAAAACTGCTAACTCAGGATACCTAACCCGTAGATTAGTAGATGTAGCACAAGATTGTATTATTACCGAGTATGATTGCAATACTTCTAACGGGATTATTTTAGGCTCGGTAATGGATGGTGGAGAAATTACTGTATCTCTTATTGACCAAGTATTAGCTAGAACCAGCGCTTTGCAAGTATTAAATCCAATAACAAACGAGGTTATCTTGTCTGCTGGAGATATTATTAGCGAAGAAGATATTAATAAGCTTGAAGTGGCTGGTATTAGTCAGCTCAAAGTGCGCTCGCCATTAACTTGCGAGGTGAATTATGGCATGTGCGCCAAATGTTATGGTAAAGATTTATCGACCAATAAATTGGTTTCTGTTGGAGAAGCTGTGGGAGTTATTGCTGCTCAATCCATCGGTGAGCCAGGCACACAGTTAACCATGAGAACTTTCCACATTGGTGGAGCTGCAACTAAAGGCGTTGAAGTATCTTCGATTGACTCAAACTGTGATGGAACAATAAAATTGCTCAATAAAAATATTGTGCAAAACTCTGGTGGGCGCAAGATAGTAATGAGTAGGGCTTGTGAGATAGTAATTTTAGATGTTCGTGGACTAGAGCGTGCAAAATACAAGGTTCCTTATGGAGCAAGACTGCATTTAGACGACGAGCAGGCGGTGACCAAGGGGCAACGTATTGCTGATTGGGATCCATATACTATGCCGATTATATCGGAGAAATCTGGTAAAGTTCTTTTCCAAGATATTATCGATGGTGTTTCTATAAAAGATAATGCTGATGACTCAACCGGTATGGTCAGTAAAGTAATTATTGAGGGTAGAAAATATTCTAGCGGAGCAGAATTAAAGCCAAGAATTCACTTACTCGATGAAGAAGGTAGTATACACATATTATCCAATGGTTTAGAGGCTAGATATTATATGCCAGTAAACGCGATCTTAACTATTGAAGATGGATCGCAAGTTAATGCTGGTGATATTTTAGCTCGTATTCCTAGAGAGTCAAGTAAAACTAAAGATATTACCGGTGGTTTACCAAGAGTAACTGAGCTAGTAGAAGCTAGAAAGCCTAAAGATCGTGCTATTATTGCTGATATAGATGGCAGGATAGAGTTTTCCAAAGATTATAAATCCAAACGAAGACTGGTGCTACATGGCCAGGAGGATAATCAAGTAGAATACATTATTCCTAAGGGTAAAAATATTTTAGTTAACGATGGTGATATCATTAAAAAAGGAGAAATGATCGTTGATGGCCACTATGTATTGCAAGATATCTTAAGAATTATGGGTGTTGAGGCGCTCTCGCACTATATGTGTCAAGAGATTCAAACAGTGTATCGTTTGCAGGGTGTGAAAATCGATAATAAGCACATCGAGGTTATCGTTAGACAAATGTTGCAAAAAGTTGAAATTACTGATGCGGGAGATACTGAATTGCTAGTAGGCGATAAGATCGATAAACGTGAGCTGGGCGATATTAACCAGGCACTGGTGAAAAAAGGTATGAAGCCAGCTCATTATGATTTATTATTGCAAGGTATTACCAAAGCATCTTTGCAGACAACATCGTTTATTTCTGCTGCTTCATTCCAAGAAACTACCAGGGTTTTAGCAGAAGCTGCAGTAGCAGGTAAGGTCGACAAACTCAGAGGCTTAAAAGAAAACGTGATTGTGGGAAGATTGATTCCGGCTGGAACAGGTTTTTATGTTAATAATCTGACGAAAATAGCTAAAGCTCACGACGATGAAATGTCTTAGTGATATAAACTTTCTCTGAGCTTTGATGCTAGAAGCAATGCTTTTAGCACTATTTCGACATAAAAAGGGATAGCCAGGCTTATTTATGAGTTGTGGAGAGACTTATAGCGCTCCATTGCTACGATGGGTTGATTTTTACTTTTTTGTTGTAGAAAACTTAAAATGTGCTTTATCAAATACTCTTGTGATTCTAATGATGCTATCTCTTTGGTGTTTTTAGGTATTATTCTTGAATTTTGCAGGAGTGGAGCAAGGGTGATGTTTGGATCAAGTTTTTTTAAATTTAGTAACATGTTGGTAACTTTGAGCTTATCATCGTGGTTTAGTGCTGAAAGTTCAGGGCAATTGCTGCAGATTTGCTGAATTATTATTTCATCCGCACTTAAGGTTTGCAATGGTTGAGGGTTTGTTTCTTCATTTTGATTATTGGCAATTGCAGCAGCAAAAAGACTCAATATATCATCAAAATTTTCACCTAATGCCGATTTATTCCCTAGGTATTTGGCTATTTTGGTTGCGCAAGAAGATGCATAAGGATCTATTTCTTGTTTAATGCTGCGCAAATCAAAGTCTATAGCAAGTATATTTGCCAAACCGGATAAAACATACTCTGAGATTTGTATATCTTCTAGTGTATTTAGCAACGCATTGCGAAATATGGTTGCGTGATCTTTAAGCATTATATTATCTACTCATTGCGTGTGCAGCTAGTCTGCTAGACTCTCGCTCAATTTCAAGCCTTTGAGCATAACCCAGACCCAGCTCTCGACAGAGCGCAGGGTCTGTTTGGATTTGTCTATTTAATTCTTCTAGTGGTTCATAGAAGTGGGTTTTTTGAAATAACTCTAATCTATTTTGCACATGGCTGCTAATCTCTGGTATATCGCGTGATTCGTGGTGCAATGTCATGAGTGCAGGAGTAATTTTACTGTTAAAAATTTTCATGTTATGAGTAGTTTGCGCAAAAATATTTCCTTCTACTTGAGGGGATTCTTTGGCTTTATCAAAGGCTATTAATGATTTTTCAATCAAGGGGCTTAATTGACTTCTATTTTCGCTTGAAATGGCACAAATATCTTCCATTAATTCTTGAAAATCTCTTTTCATAAGTTCGTAAGCTGGTGAGCTTAGAGGTAAGTTTTGTCTGGCTAAAATCAGGCTTTCCAGTAAGCTTTGAGCATTGGTTCGTTCTTGATTCAAGAATTCTAGTTGCATAGGATTAAAATTTAGAGATCCTAGCTCCTCAATTGGTAGATGATATTTTGCTTGTAATAAGTTTAGATACCCCATGGTCTGCTCAGTGCTTTGGATCTGTTCTTGTAAGGTAGGAGATTTTCGGCATACTTGGCGCAGTTTTTCACATGTCTGATAAATTCCATATGCCAATCCTGCCCCTATTGCCCCTATTACGTCAGGATTTAAGATTAATTCTAGCTCAACTGGTGCAAGATATGGAGCAGCAACAGATAATGCTACGATTAGAGCTATTTGCACTGATTTTTTAGCTATTTCAGCTAGCTGGGGGTGTTTTTCTGCAAGGGCAGTAAAAAATTTACTAAAACTTTCTAAAATATCGCAACTAGAATTAACGATACTGCTAATAATTTCCAGTGGATCTGCGGTTTTTATAGCTTGAGTAATTTTCTCAGATGCTAATTGAAATGCCGGTATTACTAAATTATAAAACTCTTCACTTACCGTCTTTGGTAGGGTTTGAATTTCGCGCCATAGTCCTACTGGATTTTCTCTAGTGCTTTGTATTACCACTCTAGATATGTCGTTTAGTGCTTTCTGACCTAGTTTTATGTAATCTTCTTTTGTTTGCGGGGGATTGAAAAAATCAGATTTGGCATGTATGCTTGATTCTGGTGAGTGCTCTTTAGCCATAATAATAATTCTATATGAAATATATATTTTACGATTGGTGCGACTTTAATCAACTTTTGTTTACTAAAATTAACTATATTACTAATCTATGGTTAATGCAAGATTTTTTTTATATTATTTCATACTTCTTTTCAATAATGGTTTTTTTGATATACTATCTTTTAATTATGCTATTTGTTTACTATAAACTAAAAAGTGTGTCTTTTGAGCGTAAGTTGTATGATCAGATATTTGCGTTAATGATAAAAATAGGATCTATATACGCAATTATTGGTTTATTATATGCTTTAATGAAATATCATATTAACTTACCAAGACCCTATTGTAGTATGTTAAAAGTTATCAGTGTTGCGGATTTTACACATGTGCGCTGTTTGTCTAGCTTTCCTAGCGCTCATACTGCTTTAGCTGTTTTGGCATGTTATTGTGCTTTTCCTTATTTAAAACTCAAAGGTAGAGTATGTGCAATTTGCTTAGTAGTGTTAGTGGGGTTATCACGCATTTCTTTAGCTATGCATTTTCCGGCTGATGTTATTTATAGCATTTTAATATCACTAATTATTTGTATTAGTGTGGATAAAATTCAACAATTAAAATTTATCCAACATTTTATACTTAGTCCTATAGCAAACTGGGTTTACAAATTATTATGCCATTATGGCTGATATGGCTGATTGTTTTTTATTGTTATTATAAGGCGTTAGGGGGTAAGATTTTCTATTTTCAAAGTAAATTGGCGCTAAAATTACCACTATAAATAAAATAATTAAATGCGTTTTGACTAGCTTGCGAATACTAACTTGTGATATATTAGCTATACTGGATTTAGTATGCTTATGATTTAAATCATAGCTTTTGATGAATAAAAATTTTTTTTAAATATATGGCTTTAGATTTTGATCTTATCATGTTTTTTGCCTTTTTAGCGATTAACCTAAGTGTAGGTTTGTTTTACGCTCGCGGTGTTAAAAACATCCAAGACTATGCCACCGGAGGGCGTAGTTTTAGTGTTGCAACTCTTACCGCAGCTATTATCGCAACTTGGGTTGGTGCGGGAGTGTTTCAAAACACTTTGATTGAAACTTATCGGCAAGGTTTGGCCTACGTTATACCTGCTTTATTTATTGATGCACAGGTTCTTATAATGGCGTATTTTTTTATTCCTCGCATGAATGAATTTATGGGTCATTTATCGATAGCAGAATCTATGGGAAAATTATTTGGCAATAAAATTCGCATCACAACAGCATTGATTTCTTTAATCAGATGTATTGGAATTCTTGCGATACAGTTTAAGCTTTCTGCTAAAATTTTTGAGTTAATTTTTGGCGCATCAGGCATGTGGGCGACTTTAACTAGTGCGGGGGTGGTGATAATCTATTCTACTTTTGGAGGTATAAAGGCGGTCACATTCACAGATGTAATCCAATTTTTAACATTCGGCAGCATTATTCCACTGATTTTGGTTTTTATGTGGCATGACGTAGGGGGGTATAGTGCTGTGGTTAATACCATTAATCATAGCGAGTTATTCAGCTTGAATAGTTTTTGGAATTCCGGGGGGGTGCAAATTTCTAATATGATTTCTTTAATTATACTTTTTGCTATTCCTCAATTTGCTCCATCAGTCTTTCAGAGAATTTTGATGGCAAAAGATATCAAACAAGCTAAAATTGCTTTTAAGCTAGCCAGTATTTTTATTCCGCTAATAAGCTTATCAATCGCAGCTATGAGTATTTTTGTTTTAACAGATAACCCTAACCTTAACCCAGATAATGTTTTAAAGCATGTTTTTAATAAATATTCCTATACGGGGTTAAAAGGGATATGCGCTATAGGTGTTATGGCGATGTTGATGTCTACAGCAGATTCATTAATTAATTCAATGTCAGTAATATTTGCCCATGATTTATGTATACCACTGAATCTTAAATCGAAAGATAATTTTTTTAGTGCTGCGAAAATATTTGCAATTAGCTCTGGTATTTGTGCTTTGTTGATAGCTTTTTACTTCGACAATATGTTTAAATTAATTATTGCAGTTTATGGTTTTTATGTATCAACGGTTTCAGTGCCATTTGTTCTAGCTGTGCTTGGTTTTAGAAGCTCTGCTGCTTCAGTTTTGATTGGTATGTTTGGCGGTGTTGCTACAGGAACTTTGCTTAAGTTTTACTATCCAGAGATAACTCCTTTTGGGTATGGCGCTGTTGCAAATGCGGTGTTTTTATTTGCAAGCCACTATTTATTGGCCCAAAAAGGAGGGCGGATAAAAAAATAATCATTTTTACTTAATAATTAAATTCAATATATATGAAATTAGATTTTGATCTTATCATGTTTTTCGCTTTCTTGGCTCTTAATCTAAGTGTAGGTTTGTTTTACGCTCGCGGTGTTAAAAACATTCGGGATTACGCCACCGGGGGGCAGGATTTTACCACCGCAACTATTACAGCAACTTTGATTGCCACATGGGTTGGTGGCGGCTTGTTCCAAAATATGCTCATTGAAACATACCGGCAAGGTCTGCTCTACATTATACCAGCTTTATTAATTGATGCTCAGATTCTTGTAATAGCCTATGTGTTTATTCCACGTATGGCAGAGTTTATGGGTAATTTATCTATTGCTCAGTGTATGGGTAGTTTATTTGGTAAAAAAATTAGAATTACGACTGCCTGTATTGTTTTGATCAGAAGTATTGGTATTTTGGCGATACAATTTAAGCTTTCGGCAAAAATATTTGAGCTAATTTTTGGCGCATCTGGTATGTGGGTAACTTTAACTAGTGCGGGGGTTGTGATCATATATTCTACTTTTGGAGGTATAAAGGCGGTCACATTTACAGATATAATACAATTTTTAACATTTGGCACGATTATTCCAATTCTTTTAGTTTTTATGTGGCACGATGTTGGGGGTTATGATGTTGTGAGTGCTACTATTGCTAATAGTCCTTTATTTAGCTTTAGTGGTCTGTTAAATGCAGGTAGCTTAAAAATATACAATCTTATTTCGATATTGATACTTTTTTCTATTCCTCAATTTTCTCCATCTATCTCTCAAAGAATTTTGATGTCAAAAGATATCAAACAAGCTAAAGATGCTTTTAAGTTAGCTGGTTTTTTCATTCCACTAATAAGCTTATCAATTGCATCGATTGGTATTTTGGTCTTAGCGGATAATCCCGCTCTTAATCCCGATCATGTTCTAAAGCATATTTTTAATAAATATGCCTATATGGGTTTAAAGGGGGTGTGTGCTATAGGTGTTATGGCGATGGTGATGTCTACGGCCGATTCGGTAATTAATTCAATGTCAGTAACATTTGCGCATGATATATGCAGAACATTAAATTTAAAATCTGAGGATAATTTCTTTGTTGCTTCGAAATTTTTTTCAGTTTTTTCAGGGGCTTTCGCCTTACTCATTGCTTTTTGCTTTAGTAGTATATTTAAATTAATTATTGCAGTTTATGGTTTTTATGTAGCAACTGTTGTAGTGCCATTTATTTTGGCGGTATTGGGTTTTAGAAGTTCTGCTAAATCAGTTTTAATTGGCATGTTTGGCGGTGTTGC
>CANGHM010000009.1 GCA_947453775.1 Rickettsiales bacterium
CTCAAGTGATTGGCTCTTACGGCTATCTTTCAAGTACTATTGCTCAAGGAGGTAATTCTGCAGTCGTTCCTGCTACATTTGCCAATGTACACGGAAAATTAGGATATAAAATAGATTTTTCTAATATCTTGAATTTCAATATTTATACCAAATTCGACTATCAATATTTTACTCAAGATGCTTACAAAATCACAACAAATCAAGTGCAAGCTAGCAAACATCATAACTACATACCAGGAGCTGGAATAGGCTTATCAAATGAAATTCAACTCAGCAGCATAAAACTTAAGCCTTTTGTTGATTTAAGTGCTGGATATGTTTTAAATGCTGAGCCACTACAACACAAAGTATCACAAGGTATTTTGATAATCACTAGCAAAGAAAGTTTAGCAACGCAATTTATAGCTAGTATCAAAGGTGGATTTGAGACAGAAAGCCACCAAAATGGTATGAAAATAATGCTCAATGGAGGGGTGGATTTCTTTGGTACTACAGGGCGCGTATTTAGCGGATCACTAAAAATAGGATATCAGTTTTAAAACCTGCTAAGCACAATAATTAAGCACAGCGCTATGCCGACTAGAGGCTCGTGCTTAAAATGCTCATAGCAGCTTATTGGCGAATTTAAATCTAATATTTGTACCTTGCGAAGCAAAATCAACAAAATTATCAACATTAAAAATGAGGCTTTAGACGCGCTAATGCTAAAAGTTGCAAATAGGGCACACAAAACAAAAACTGTGTAGAAAAACATCAGCCAGAGCTTGGGCTCGATGTTATCTATTTTTATAGCCATCGATTTGACCCCTATTTTTTTATCATCGACGATATCCATAAAACCATATACAGTATCATACGCAAGGGTCCAAAAAATACATCCTATATATAGTACAATACTTTGAATTGGCAAGGTATGCGATATACTAGCAGCCCCAACAAGGACTCCAATATTAAAAGTAAATCCTAAAAATACTTGGGGAAAATAGCTGAATCGTTTAATTAAAGGATAGGTAAAGACCATCAAGCTAGAAAACAAACTTATTTGTATAGCCTCTGGCGATAAATTAAGTAAAATCAGCAAACTAGCTGCCAGTAAAGCGATTAAAGCAATTATAGCCGTTTGAATAGATATGGCATTTGCCGCCAATGGTCTAAGACGCGTTCGCTCTACTTGAGCATCGATTTTTCTATCAAGAATATCGTTGATAATACACCCAGCGCTGCGCATAGTTATGCTACCTAATAAAAAAATTACTAGGTAATGATACAGATCTTTATTATTTGCCAAAAGTAAAATACTATATGCGCAAGGCAAAAAGAGCAATAAAATGCCAGCTGGTTTATTCAGCCTTGTGAGTTTTATTATTGGCAGGTCTAAAAATTTCTTCAACTTTATAATATTCGCGAGTTTCTGGATGAAAAATATGCACTATAATAGAGTCGAAATCTAATATCGCCCATGTGCCAGTTTTAAAACCCTCTAGCCCAACTTTCATACCTGTTTTATTTTTAACGCTAATGCTAACGCTATCTGCTATTGATGCAACGTTTTTACTTGATCTACCGCTAGCAAATATCATATAAACAGCTATACCAGAGCCTTTTACATCGACTACCTGTATATTGTCGGCTTTTTTCTCTTCGAGTTCAAAAAGAACAAGCTTTTTTAGTTCATCTACATTCATCTTTTATGCTACAAGGTTTAAACGAATTATATACAATATTGCTCTACTTGGCAATGGTGATTTTGACCTCTTGTTAAGGCGAAAATATTTGATGCAACTGACTTTCAATAATTTGGCGCAAATTAGCCTGATCTTGCAAGCATAAAGAAGCTAGCTCTATAAGTGGTAACTTCATACCATATCTCTGAGCCAGCCCAAGCAATGCATCAATTACAAGCCTTCCTTCTGTTAATTGATTTGGCCCATCTAGATTAGTTGCAATGCCCATACCAAAAGACATATTGCGCGATTTTACACTTGATGCAGTCAGAATAATATCACTATAAACTGATAAAATAATATTGCGATTTTGATCATCCATTTTATCGGCCAAGAGCTTTGTTTGCTCAATGCCTTTGGCTATAACGCTACTGCATATATTATCGCGATATCCAAGACCTCTTAGCATACCAACTAAAATAGCAACAATATTTTTAAAACATCCAGATAGCTGAAGCTCTGCTACATTAGTTGAAGGCAAAACGATAAATCTTGAGCTAGACAAATCTTGCGCTATACTTGTTGTATGCTGGATGTTTTGGCCAGCAAGATCAATAACGGTAAACTCATCATTAATTACCTCATCAGCAAAACTAGCGCCACTAAGTATCATTACTGGGTTAACTACTTCGTCTTGCAGAGTTGTAGAAATTAACTGTTGTTTTTTAATATCCAACCCCTTAGTTGCTACAATAATACCAATATGAACTGGTAAACTTTTAATTACAGGCAACACATCATATAAAGCATAAGAAGGTGTAGCAAGTACGATATTTTGATACTCAGCAAGCTTGGCATAATTCAGCTCAGCTTTAATGCTAGAGGCAAATTTTGCACCTTTATTGGTATGGAGTGTGTTTATCTGCTCAAAGGTTTGTGTATTTTTAGTAAAAATCACGCACGAGCCAAATTTGCGCTCAATCGCGCAAGCTATTGCAGTGCCCCAAATGCCTGATCCCAAGACGCAAACATTGCTTTGCTCACAAATCACAAAATTGCCTCATTAAATATTACTTCTGCCACTTTTGTTGCTGGGCCAGACATGATAATCTCATCATTTAAGCTGGACATAAAAAGCTCACCCATTTCAAAATTAATTGTAGCTCTTTCTTCCACAAATTTCAATTTTCTAGCAACAGCAAAAGTAGCGCAAGCACCGCTGCCACAAGCAAGAGTCATTCCAGCGCCTCGCTCAAATACCCTTAAGTGAATTGAGTTTGGGCTTGTTATGCGAGCAAAATTTACATTAATCCCATCCTCAAAAAGATGCATATTTTGCAAACTTTGCCCTAATAAGATTTTATCTTGATCGCCTAAATTACGATAAAAAATAACCAGGTGCCGATTACCTATGTCCGCGCACATCACTTCTTTTAAATCGATTTGCCAATCGCCTAACACATTAATTAAATCAGGTAATTTTGGCATCCACTCGCTATTTAGCTCCGCTGGCCCCATATTAACTTTAATATTATCAGCATCTAACGCATCAATTTTAATCCTTTTGTTTCCGACCAATGCGGCTATTTGACCCTCATCATAGATCTGTCTACAGAGCAAGCCAAGGCAGCGCATAGCATTACCACACATGCCCGCTTGTGAACCATCTGGATTATATATTTGCACCTGGTAATTTGCCGCAAAATTACGCTCATAAAATATCACTTGATCGCACCCTATCCCAAGTTTTCTATTTGCGATCAGCACAATGCTAGATGGGTCTAAATACCGAGTAATGGATTTGTCAATAAAGAGAAAATCATTTCCCAAGGCGTGCATTTTAGTAAACTTTAGTTGCATAATCGTTACACTTTATTATCTGCTCAGTATAAAGATTATAGCAAATTTATAGCTATTTGAAACGACTCTCATTGCGCAATATTGCTTAAAATTTTGCTGACAGATTTAATCCAAAAACATTAGACACAAAAGCTCCTTTGCCTTGAGATCTTTTATAGTACACCATGCCAGTTAAAATATTGCTCTTTACAGCCAATGCCGGGCAAATATAATAAATATTTTCTATAGCTGAAAAATCCGTTTCTATTGTTATAGGCAAGGCGGTATAGTCTTCAATAGTATATTTCATATCATCTGCTTTAAGCCTTTTATTTTGCATAAGGCCAATTTGCATTGAGGGCATTATGTGCAAATTTTCTGCTGCTGAAAACTGATATGTATATTTGATAGAATAATCAAGGTTTAAAAAACTATATTTGCGCTCTAAGTAATTTTTAATATTCAACGTACCTTCATCATTATATTCATCTTGCCAGAACATAGAGTATTGACCCTTCACAGCAGGTGTAAGGATACTTGCACCATACTTAAAGTCGTAAGATACCTGCCCCAATAATGAAGCGAAGTAGGCGCTAATATTACCGCAAATATTTCTATTTCTATTTCTATTATCATTTTCATAAATATCGGTACGATTTGCCTCTGCTGCGTTTGTACCCCCAATCACAGCAGCACTAAGCTTCAGATTACCTGGCTGGTATTGGCTGTAGATAGAGCCACTATAACTTTGCATATCCAATGTTTCATTCGAAGCAGAATAACTCACATCTTCTTGAGAAAATCCCCCGGCCCCACCAATCACAAAAGAGTCTGTAATTTTCAGGTCATACCCAAAACTCACATTATAGCCAGTCGAGTCATAAGTATTTTTATTTTGCGCTGCGTATTGTTTGTTTTTAGTCCAATTACCAGCTAGCCAAAAATTATTAGCATCTTGATCATCTTGAGAATGCACCCTATTTCTTTTACTTAATCGATCAACAATATTAGCGCTAAAAGTTTGCACCCCGTCGTGAGCATAATAATCTGGCAGAATTTTAAATATTTTCTCTTGTGGAAAAAAGTCTATAACTGAAGGCTGAAGAATATGCAATAGCTCATCAGGATCTATTGGGTGATCATGTGGCGGAATAAAATTTTCAGGCGCAATAAGAGAGACATAGTGACCACCTGCGCCATTACCCATGTATCCAATATATATATGCCGATCTACTGGTGGTTGAGCAATAAAATTTTGAACATGATGCATTTCATTATAAAGATGTACATTAACATTATATATATCTGCCAAAGCAACATTATTTAACGTCGAGCCTTGACCACCTTTAGCATAATAATCTCTCATATCGTCCCTATCAAGAATTTGATTTTCAGCTCTATCTGGATCAAAATGACCAATAATATTAGTAATTCTACGCTCAATATTTGCTTCTGTAACTCTTCTGACCTCTGTATGAGATACATTCATCCCTACTCGACCCAATTGATCTGCGACTGAGAGGAACCAACATTCGCCGTTACCACCTACATCTTTCGGCGTAAGAGGTCCAAACCCAGTGTTAAGATTAGCTGCGGCAAAGATCGAGTTACAAGAAAAAATAGATATTAGTGCTACGAAAGTTAATTTTCTAATCATGCTGATAAATAATAAATATATCTATACTATATACTATTTTTAATAAGAAAAACAATTTTTTTTTAACGTTTGGATTTATATAATTTCGATATTTGCATATTAAATTTCTTAGCAAGATACCTTAAGGTCTAATCTAAAAAGCTATTTTAGTAAGTTTATTTATATATATATTTGTTGTAAAATAGACAATACATTGTTGCTAGCTTGTTGCTTTGTAAATGTTCTGATAAACATTAACATCGGCCAAATATCTATGTGCAAAAAGTTATGGGGATAAATGACAATAAAGCAAATTAATCGATTGCATTTGCTTGGTTATAGTCGATTAAGTTGAAGTTTAATATTAGAAGTAGCCTATAGCACTATTTTGCATAGGCTAAAGCAAGCAAGGCAAATTGCAAACCTTAAATCAATTGACTATAGTGATGATAGCCTTTGCCTAGATTAACTTGAGGTTGTGCAGCTATTTTACTAGCCGCTCATTTATTAGAACTATGTAGGCTGTTTTAATATGCCTATATAATTGAGGAAATCTCGTAACTCTTGGCGTGCGGCGATGTGCGAAATGCTAAAAGATTTATCACGTCTTGACTTATTTAAGTCCACTAAAGTTAAGCCTTGTAAAAATAATTCCCTAAAAATTACCCTTTCACTAAAACCAGGAGCTACTTTTAAGCCCAATCTGCTAGATATATTGGCCAAAGCCGTAGACATATTGCGCTTATTGGTAGACTCAACGCTGGTGAGGCGATTGCGCATAACGATCCATTCGATTGGCTTGCCAGATTTTTGCATTTTCACCATTTTTTGCTTCCACACCATTTCGCTATAAATAGATGGGCAAATAACAGAAAAATCTGCAGGATTGATTCTGGCAATTAGGTCTAGATCGATAAAACTATCGTTCATAGGGGTGATAACCGTATCTGCATGAGAATGAGCCAGTCTGGAGTAGTGCGAAAAGCTACCTGGAGTATCGATCACCACAATATCAAAATTAGTACCAATTGCATTGATAATATTTTCAAACATCACTATTTCTTGCTGCTCTTTTTGACTGACATTGTCGGATTTATCTTCTTGCAAAATAAAATGCTTAGGCTCCAAAACTTGATTTTCTGGATTGGCTTTATTGTAATCTGTGCGATTTTGCAAATATCTACTTAAAGACTGCTGCCTTACATCCGCATCGATACTAGCTACCTTAAAACCCTGCTCAAGTAGGGCGCAAATAAGGTGCATACAGCAAGTTGTTTTACCAGCACCTCCTTTTTCGTTACCTATTACAAAAAAGTAAGGAATTTTATTTAGACTCATAATTATCTTTAATAAATTGAGTAAGTAGCCTTACCCCATAACCAGTTGCTCCCTTAGGGCACGTTTCTTTACCGCGCTTTTCCCAAGCAAGCCCTGCTATATCTAAGTGCGCCCAACTAGTGCCAGCCACAAATTTTTCTAGAAAATGAGCAGCCGTAGAGCTTCCAGCAGCACCGCGCATATTGCCAATGTTTGCCCAGTCAGCTACCTCGGACTTAATCATTGCTTCAAAATCTTCATGCAGAGGCATATGCCACAATTTTTCATTCACTTTTTTACCAGCATCTATCAACTTGCTTACAAGCGTATCGTCATTACTGAAACATCCGGCAAAAGTATTACCCAATGCCACAATAATCGCTCCAGTTAATGTTGCAACGTCTATTATTGCCGCTGGCGAGAAATGTTTATGCGTATACCATAAAGCATCAGCCAAAATCAGCCTTCCTTCCGCGTCAGTATTTAACACCTCAACAGTTTGTCCAGACATAGTTTTTACCACGTCTCCAGGACGCTGAGCATTGCCATCTGGCATATTTTCAACTATTGCAACTACTCCTACTGCATTGACCTTTGCACCAGTGGCCGCAAGAGCTCTAATCGCACCAACAACACAAGCTGATCCTGCCATATCATATTTCATATCATGCATGTTATCTGCGGGCTTTAAAGATATACCCCCAGAATCAAACACCACACCTTTACCGACCAAAGCTATTGGGGTTTTATCGCCACTTTGAGCATCGCCCTTATAATGCATAATGACTAGTTTGGACTCAAAGCCAGACCCTTGCCCAACTCCAAGCAATGCATTCATGCCCAGCTTGCGCATCTCTTCTTCACTAAGAGTTTGGACATTAATGGTTTTAAATGGAGCTAATTCTTTTACGATTCGGTTTGCATATTCGATGGTATTTAAAACATTTGGCACTTCGCTAACGAAATCACGCGTCATAAAAATTGCCTTTTGCATTTGGTGCAAAAATTCAAACTTACCTTGAGCAGTAGAGGCATCTTGTGATGCAAAAATACATTCCTTCAAGACCTTTTCGCTCTTATCTACAGTTTTATAATGATCGAAACTATAACTACCCATCAACAGACCAAAAGCTAGCGATTCTGGATTCAAATTTACCTCATGGGATACAAAAATTTGCTCAATTTTTAGACTTTTGGCTATTTGATAAATTTTACCACCTAACTGCTCTGTTTTAATCGCATCTAATTTTTCTGCCTCGCCAATACCAATTAAATGTATATTCAATAAAATACCATCAAATACCATATTAATGCTTTGTACTTGACCAAACTTACCGGTAAAAGATTTAGTGCTGTCCAAAAACTTCTGGCAAATCTTATTTGCATCTAGTTGCACCAGCTTAGGTGGAAGAGCAAGGGTGGAATCTAGAAAGTAAAACTGATGAGGCAAAGCTGCAGCAGCATCGTTGATAAAATTTATGTTAATCATATTTAAAGCTATTAATTTAATTTGTTAGAGATACTAAATTTTTCATATTTAATTGCCTCCACCACTAATTCATATGTGATTGCGGCTATTTTTTCTCTAGATTTATTAGTAAATTCGTTATGACTTTGCTCTAAATATCTATTGAAATCCTCTTGTTTGGCGCTTAGAATTTCATCAGTATTTTTAACATATTCCCTGCAAATATCAGCAGAATGATTGCGCGCACGAGTCAATTTAGCCTCTTTTTCTACCACAAACTCATTAAATTGATTTTGGGCATCGGCAAAAAGCTTTTTAGCATCGCGTTTTATCTCTTGGGCTTCATTCATTTGTTGCGCAATCTGATCGATACTACTACTAAGGCTAGCATTTAGCACCGTGCGAACTTTTTGATAACACAATAAAAGCAGTAAACCAAAAGCCACTGCAATACAAATAGATTCGTAATTCATAATATTAATTTTTAGTCTTATCGTAATATTTTTCCAGATCAACTTTTTTACTACCCTTGTTACCAAACGACGATAATAAAGTAGACAATAAAGATGAGGCAAGATCCAGAGCTATTTGCTTTACTTCTAACTCCAAAGCATTATGCCAGACTTGCAGCTTTTGCGCAGAGCGTTTTTTTTGCTTTACGCAATCTTTATCAAATACCTCTAGCTTAGATGCATAATATTTCTGGCAAAATTGCTGCGCTTCTTCATTGATTTTGCTTAGTTGATAATGCATATCATCTAACTGGTGTAAATATTGCTCGTGCAAATTTTGAGCCTTTTCTTTCAGACTTTTAGCTTCATCGATTAATCCAAGAGTTTGAGCTGCCCTTTGTTGAAGAATTTTGTTAAGTCTTGGGTAAAACCACAGCTTAACAAATGCATACAAAATGGCAAAAGAAATACCTAACCAAAAGATTTGCCCTAAATATTTTGAAAAGTCTAATTGAGGCATTTTATTGGAAAAGAATTAGTATTGCTATCATAAACGAAAATAGTCCCATTGCTTCAGCAAGTCCAGATCCTATTAATGCCACTTTCTGCAATTGATCAGAGGCAGAAGGGTTCCTCGATATTGCGTTAAGCAATCCAGAAAATATCATTCCCACGGCTATTGCCGCACCACACATACCAAATGCCATAAGACCAATTGCTATAAACTTTAATTCCATAACTTTATACCTAAAAAAATAGTTGATTAATGTAAATTTAGCGCATCATTTAAGTACACGCAAGATAAAATCGCAAAAATATATGCTTGCAGCATACAAACAAAAATCTCAAACGCTATTAGAATAACTATAGCAGGAAATGGAGCAATTTTATATACCAAAGGCAATAATACTACAAATCCAGCTAAAATTTTTAGCAAAATATGACCCGCTATCATATTTGCCCCAAGTCGTAAAGACAAACTAATTGGCCTTGCAAGATAAGCAAACAGCTCAATGATAATCATCATAGGAGCAAGCCAAAAAGGAACTCCGGCTGGTAAAAACAGCGAGAAAAAATGCCACCCATGCTTAAAAAAACCAATGAAAGTTACCATTAAAAACACCATCATAGCCAACGAAAAAGTAACTGCTATATGACTTGTTGCCGTAAAGGCAAACGGAATCATGCCAAATAAATTACAAGTCAAAACAAATAAAAATAGAGAAAA
>CANGHM010000010.1 GCA_947453775.1 Rickettsiales bacterium
AAAAAACCAATAGGTGTGCTTTTTATAATCATTATAGTTATCTTAAGTTACAAATATTTTGTTATTTCTAGCATACCAACACCTCGAGAGGAAAAACTAGTTGAAGTGGAAACTGTTAAAAGTTCAACTATTAAGCATACTGCCAATTTTATTGGCACCATCCGCTCTGCTCAGCAAACCTTTTTAGCATCAAAAACAAATGGTATACTAAAAATTATTGCAAAGCCTGGCCAGATGCTAAAAAAAGGAGATCTTATCGCAACAATTCAAAACAACAATATAGAGCTTAATTATAAAATCTTAAAAGAAGCAGAAAAAATTGCAAAATATCAGTTTGACAGAGCAAGCGAGCTATTTAAATCTGGCTTTTCAAGTAAAAATGTTGTTGAAGAAAAACACTCCCTTCTCCTTGATTCTCAAAAAAGACTCTCTGATGGAAAAATGGCCCTTGAAGAAATAAAAATCCGTGCGCCTTTTGATGGCACCATGGGGCTTTTTAAATTTCAAGAAGGATCACAGATTGAAAAAGCAGATATTATTGTTGAATTTTATGATCCAAAATCATTAATTGTCCAATTTGATGTACCTTTGTCTATTGCAAAAAAAGTAGAAAATGGTGGGAAAATTTTTATAAACGATACAGAATATCGCTTAACTTACATCCAAAAAATGCTCGACGAAGAAACGCATATGTGTCCTGCATATGCTAAAATCGATTGCCTTAACTATGTCATTGGCACCACAGTTGACATAAGCTTAGTCACGCAAGTAAAACACTCTGTTATTGTTATTCCCCTTGAGGCTATCTTTTTGCGTGGTGGTAAAGCTTTTGTTTATATTGTTAAAGACGGTAAGGCAATCTTAAGGCCGATAAGTTGTGGCATTAGGGATAAAAAACGCATAGAGATTACTGATGGCTTGCACGAAGGCGAGCGCATCATCCCCTTTGGACACAGTCGTCTTTATCCAAATATAGCAGTCAAGGCAAGTCCTGCAGATTTAGACGCTTCAGCAAATGATGCCAAAAAATGAACATGAACATAACGACATATTTTCTTAAACATCCTGTTGTAGCAGTCATTTTAAATGCCATGATCGCCGCTGTCGGCATCTTATCTTTTGACTCTTTGTCGGTTCGAGAATATCCTGAAGTTCACTTCCCTCAAGTGCATATCCAAACCCATTATCCAAATGCAAGCGCTGAGGTCGTGGAGAGTGCTGTAACTAATCCTTTGGAAGATAGATTAGCCAGCATCGATGGCATTAATACTATTACTTCTGACTCAAAATATGGCGTAAGTCATATTTTCCTTACCTTTCAAAATGGTATCTCTATCGACAAATCACTAATTGCAGCAAGGGAGGCAATTGGGCTGACAAACCTACCAACAGAAGTAAAGCCTCCTGTTGTTGAGCGCAAAACAGCATCTCAAGAACTACCATTTATTGTTATATCTCTTGAGTCTTCCTCGATGGATTTTGCCGAACTTACGCATTATGCAAATCTAAATTTAAAAAATATTTTTAGGGGAATTAAAGGTGTTTCTACTGCAGAAATTTGGGGTCAACCATATACCTACAAAATTGTTTTAGATTCAAGGAAGATGTATGCCTTTGGCATTAATGCAAATGATATATTTAACTCTCTTCAAAAAGGCAATGTCTCGTTGCCTGTTGGAAAATTTCAAAATGAGATTTCTGTTACGTTAAATTCTGAACTCAAAACAATAAAAGATTATGAAAATCTTGTTATAAGAGAAAAAAAATCTTCACAGCGCGCTGTGTTTTTAAAACAGGTAGCCGATATAAAACTTCAAACCGACGATAAGCGCTTTAGAATTCGCATTAATGGAAAACCAGGGCCTTGTATTGCTATCCAAAAAAATAATGATGCTAACCTTCTGGAGGTCTCAACACTTGTGCGCAATCAGTTAAACGAGGTTGAGCAGATGATATCGGATGATTTAAAAATGGATATTATTCAAGACCAAGCAGATTTTGTGCGAGACTCTGTTAAAAATGTCAAATCCTCGATATTTGAAGCAATTATATTTGTTTTAATAATTATTTTCATCTTTTTAAGAAATTTGAAGGCTACAATTGTTCCGCTGATAACAATTCCTATTTCGCTTATAGGTTCTTTTATATTTTTGAAGGTTTTTGGTTTTTCTATCAACGTTATAACCCTTTTAGCAATGGTTTTAGCTATTGGCCTTGTCGTGGACGATGCAATTATTGTTCTTGAAAATATACAGCGGCATATCGATAAAGGGCTTCTTCCTTTTAATGCTGCAATAAAAGGAGCAAAAGAGATTGGGTTTGCTATTGTTGCTATGACCCTGACTCTTACAAGCGTTTATGCACCCTTGGCTTTTATTACAGGAACAATTGGTGAGCTTTTCATAGAATTTGCGGTTGCCCTTGCTGGCAGCGTTCTTATTTCTGGCGTTGTTGCTTTAACTTTATCTCCTTTCATGTGTGCTAAACTTTTACAAAGTAACCAAAGTCAATTACTTCCTGAAATTGATGAATTTCTTGATCGATTTACAGCCTATTATGCTAATGCTTTAAGGAAATTTATCCTTTATAAAAAGAGCTGTCTTTTGTTATTTTTAGGGGGTTTTGGTTTAATTGCACTACTTCTGCAAATAATTCCTAGCCAAACAGCGCCAAAGGAAGATCGGAGTTTAATCGGTATTTATATCGCTCCCATTTCTGGAAGAGATATTAATGCCATGGAGCAAAAAATTCAACTTATTGAGCAATCTATTAGATCTATACCCGAAACCCAACATAGTATTGTTTTTATAGGGGAGTGGGGCGGCAATATCATACTACCCTTGCAGCCTCAATCTTCAAGAGATAGATCAGCTCAAAAGATTGTCGATTCCATCAAGCCATTAGTTACTACAATCCCCTCTCTTGACGCTCACCCTTGGAGCTCAGATTCAGGCCTTCCAGGTCTTGATAACTCCATGAATAATGGTGAATTATCTTTAGTTATTTCCACAACACAAAGCTATTTAAATTTGTTTGATGTGGTCGAAAAGATCAGAAAAATTCTGGAAGATCAGGAGGTTTTTCAAAACACAAAGCATGATTTAAAAATTAATACACCAAGTTATAGAATCGATATTGATACAAATGAAATGGCTCATTTGAACTTAACTTATCAACAAATTGCAAAAACTATTGAGATTTTCTTTAGTGGCAACCAAGCCCTAACTTTTTCTAAAGATGGTTTGTTATATCCTATAACCATTGAAGGAAAACAATCGCCTTGGGACTTAAATGAGCTGTATATTACCAATCAATCTGGCAAAAGAATTTCTTTGGGAGCTGTCGCTAAAATGATCCCAACTTCAGTAGCCTCTAGCCTTTACCACTATAATCAAATGCGCTCAGTTGTGTTAACGGCAAATCTACCAAAGGGGGAGTCTTTTGACAGCGCTGCGAAAACATTTTTGGCAGAAGTTAGCAAAGATTTGCCCCCTTCTTATAAAAGAACATGGTCTGGAAATGCTAAAACCTATTTGGAGTCCAAACAAACAATGATAACTTTGTTTTTTTTAGCTATTATTTTTATTTTTGCCATCCTTGCTATTCAATTTGAAAATTTTATTGACCCGTGTATTATTCTTTTGACTGTTCCCTTAGCATGCCTAGGAGCGCTAGGTTTTGTCTGGATGTTTAATGGATCCATAAATATTTTTACACAAATAGGGTTAATTACGCTTATTGGCCTTATTACAAAACATGGAATATTAATAGTAGAATTTTCCAATCAATTAGCAAAAGATCTAGCTTTAAATGAAGCAATTATTCAGGCCTCCTACCTTCGTCTGCGACCTATATTAATGACGACAGGCGCGATGCTTTTTGGCGCAATCCCTTTAATACTATCTAATAATGCAGGTCATGAGGCTCAACGCGCTATTGGTATTGTCCTGGTTGGGGGATTGAGCTTTGGAACTTTTTTCACTCTCTTTGTGCTACCAACGGCCTGTTTTATGATTAAGTCTTTTTATTCTTCAATTAAAAACGTCTAATTTATCCAGCCACAACCTGCTGAACAATAAAATCCATCTGCATCAAGCGAGTATACTGCTGAGTTAGAGTCTGTATTAGCCGGGGATTTTGCTTGATCAGTTGAGCCAGCCTGAGCTCAATACCCATTTGTTGTAAAAATTGTTTTTGGCTTTGCGTGATGACATTTTGGCTAAATTTCTGCTCAGCTATTTGCTTTAAAGCATAAAAATCTACGTGGGTGGTTAGATCTACTTGTCCTAAGTTTTGCAGCAGGGGGTAGAATTGATGTTCTTTTACCCCTTGAAGAGTGGAGGTATATTGTTTTGTTGCTCGATATTTTGGCTCAATGCAATAACCATAGTCGATAATCAGCGCAGCTCCACTGGCGCATCCATTAGCGCTAGTAATTAAACGGCATATTTGCCCCATCGCATCAGCAGCAAAGCTAGATACCTCTAGTATCGCCCCTTGCTTGGCATGTATGTGCTGGGGGAAATTATATGCACTAGGGGCTGGTACGCTTGGGATAGAGTCAAAATAAAGCTCCTGGTTATAGCGCACAACGACTTGCTGCCAAGAGTGATTTTTTTTAATATACTGCTTTATGGGCAAAGCGTCAAAAAACTCATTAGCAATGATTATATTTGGTGACTTAGTATCAAGTTTTGATAGATCATCGATATGCGATATTTCAATACCAAAGCTTGATAAATTTGCCTTTTGCGAGGCGATAAAATTGGGATTAATTTCCAATAGCGCAATTTGTCTAATAGCACTAAATGTATCTGGGGCAATTTTCTTTAGTGTGCGAAGTATATCGCTCATTAATTTGCCACTTCCTGGCCCCAGCTCTACCAAATTAAAATCCTTAATAGGCAATATTTGGATATGATGTTGCCATTTAGTGATAATCCAAAGAGCAATCATTTCGCCAAACATTTGCGATATTTCAGGAGCAGTTATAAAATCATCGCCAATATTTTTGGTGCATTTATAATAAGCATGTGCGCTTTTGCAAAGCGCCAGCTCCATCATATGCTCTAGGGTAATGTAAGATTGCTGCTTAATGATTGCTATTATTTCCTGCTGTAGCTCCATGTTAATATCGCAATTCCAATTACAATAAACGGTAAAGATAGTATTTGTCCCATGGTTATATACCCTAAAATAAAGCCTATTTGCTGATCGGGTTGTCGCAAGAACTCGCAAGAGATTCTACAAATTCCATATATCAGCAAAAACAAACCACTTACAGCCCCTGGGGTTTTGAGGGTATTATATTTGCGTATCATCCAAGCTAAAATAATAAAATTTAATACCCCTTCTGTTAAAGATTCATAGATTTGACTTGGGTGCCTAGGTAAAAAATCTGGTGGAAATAGCACAGCAATAGGAAAAGTTGTGACTCGCCCTACCAGCTCACAGTTAATAAAGTTTGCCAAGCGACCTAGGGCGATTCCTATTGGGGCAGCTGAAGCTAAAAGATCTGCTAAAGCGATGAAGGATATTTTATTAAGGCATGCAAAAAGTAAGGCGCTGAGAATCACCCCAATCAAACCTCCGTGAAAAGACATACCCCCTTCGTAAGTTTTTAAAATTTGAATAGGGTCATTAAAATATCTAACCGGATCATAAAATAGCACATATGCAAGTCTTCCGCCCACTATAATTCCTATTATTAGATAGCTAATAAAGTCGTCGAATTGTAAAGGGGTGATTTTTATATTGTGCTGTCGAATTAAATATTTACAATACATGCTGCCAATGATCACTCCAAAAACATACGAAAGCGAATACCACGAGATCGCAAGTGGCCCTAATGGTAAAATAATGGGGTTAATATTGGGAAAATCAAAAATCATATATCTTTTTACCTAGTCTTTTTACCTCCCATTTTAATTCCACGCCACATTGCTCTAGTACTTTTGTTTGCGCTAGAGTGGCAAGGTCTTCTAAATCTTGAGCACTTGCTGAGCCTTTGTTAATCAAAAAATTGCAATGCAAGTTAGAGATTTGTGCATTATTTAAAGTACTACCACGCATACCTACGCGCTCTATTAACTCCCAAGCTTTATGGCCAATGGGGTTGGCAAATGTACTGCCGCAGGTTTTTTCGCTAATCGGTTGGCTAGCTTTGCGCTTAAGATTAATATCTTCCATTAGGGCTTTGATTTGGCGCTGCTCTCCTTTTTCATATCGCAATTTTGCCTCCAAAAAAATAACATTTTCAAGACTATTGCCACGATAATAAAACCCCACATCACTGTTTGAAAGTTCAACTATCACGTTTTGTTTAAGCAATAATACCTTTACGCTATGGACTATATCCTTGAACTCTCTGCCGTAAGCTCCGGCATTCATCGCTATTCCGCCGCCAATATTCCCTGGTATGCCGATTAAAAACTCAAAACCTTGCAATGAATTTTGGCAGCAAAAATGAGCTAAATTATAGTTTAAAGTAGCTGCTCCAACGGTGATAAAATCTTGACCCAAGGTGATATGGCTAAATCCGCCACCTAGTTTAACAGTCGCCCCACTAACTCCACCATCGCGGATTAGTAGGTTTGAGCCTGCCCCGATGGTATTGATAGGGGTTTGCGGCGGTAAGTTGGTAATAAATTCTTGTAGTTGGCACAAGCTATCTGGTCTATAAAACACCTCAGCAGGTCCTCCAACTTTTAGCCAGGTAAGATGGGCTAAATTATAATTAAATTTTACTTTGCTATTGTTTGGATCGAGCAGCATAATCATGTAATTTTTGCTCCAAAGCATTTGCATAGTATGTAATATCCCCAGCTCCAAGCATTAGCACAATGCACTTATCTTCCAAACTAGCTGCAATTGTAGTAAAATCTTCTAAAGCATCAAGGGCATAAACCTTATCATGGGTGATATTGTCGACTAATTGCTTGTGATTAACAGATGTGGGATTTTCTTCGCCAGCAGAATAAATAGGCGCTATGTATAGGACATCGGCCAAATCAAAACAATTCTTAAATTCAGCAAACAAGCTGATAAATCTTGAATATCTATGTGGTTGGCATACAACGATTAATTTACCACCATCAATATTTACCGCATTTTTTGCTGTTGCAATAGTGGCTCTAATTTCAGCTGGATGATGTGCATAATCGTCGATAATATTTATTTGCTTGTATTGGCCTACTTTTGTAAATCTGCGCTTTACTCCCTTAAAAGATGAAAATGCTTTTTGTATAACTTTAATACCAAAATCCAGCTCTACTGCTACTGCAATTGCCGCTAAAGCATTTAGTATGTTATGCCTGCCGGGTACAGCTAGATGAATTTTTTTAATTATAATACTTCCTAAATTGGGAGAAGAAATTTGCACATCAAATACAGATGAAAAACTATCAAGCTCGATATTGAAGGCGCGCACGTTGGCATTAGGATTTTCAATGCCATAGGTAATGATTTGTTTGGTAGTGATTGCCTCTATCATATGTTGCACAATAGGCTGATCGATGCAACATACCGCAAAACCATAAAATGGCAAGTTATAAATAAAAGTATTAAATGATTCAACTAATTTTTCAAATGATCCATAAAAATCCATATGCTCAATTGCAATATTTGTGATAATTGCGATCGTTGCTGGAATGCGGATAAATGTGGCATCAGATTCATCAGCCTCAGTAATTAAATAATCGCTACTGCCCAAGTAAGCATTGGTATCTTTACAGTTAATAATTCCACCATTAATTACTGTTGGATTAACGCCATACTCTTCAAAAATATGTGCCATCATCGAGGTGGTAGTAGTTTTTCCATGTGAGCCAGAAACAGCGATGCAAGTTTTAAAACGCATTAATTCAGCTAGCATCTGGGATCTGGGAATTACTGGCAAGCCTTTTTTGATCGCCTCTTGTACTTCAGGATTATTTTGCGAGATAGCTGAAGAGATAACTACATATTTAACGTTATCAATATTTTTAGCCTCATGCGTGGTGAAAATTTTTATCCCAAGATTTTTTAATCTTTGTATATTAGAATTGCTTGATATATCAGAGCCTTGCACTTCATAGCCCATACCGCTCATAATGGTTGCAATACCACTCATGCCAATACCTCCTATTCCAACAAAATGAATAATACCAATACTGCCGTTTTTTTTCTTATGGTCTAATAAGTGCATATATTGATTTTTTTATATTTCTTGATACATTATATATCTTATTATGTTATATGACAAAGGCTATAGTGAACTGATTTAAGATTTATTGGCTTCATAGTTTGTGCTTTAGCCGATCTTAAGCAACTGTTTAGATCATATTATATAAATCTTTTAATTCACTTAGCATCTTAATATCCATGAACAAATATTTTAAATCATACTCGAGATTTTCTATATTAATTGAGATAATTTCTGAGATTGTATTGGGTATCTCCGATAATTCTTTTATTGTATCTATTATTTTTTCTCTTTTTGCCATCAACAAGATCAAATTTAGCTAATTGATCATTAAAACTCTTTTGCAAATCGCCATTAAGACATTCTAAAAAACCTCTAGGATCGTTAAAGTTATTCCGAATCTGATCAATATCAGAATCAACATTATTAAGCTTAGCTAAAATCTGCTCAATATTAGGTGCGCGCCATGTGCTTAAAAAACTTTCCAAAGGCTTATTATCCCCTTTAAGGGAACTATCGCGCGCTAATTGAAGATTATTTGTACCTTTATTATCAGAGCTTCTTATTAAAGTTGAGATTGCGACATCTTTCACACTTGGGTCAAAGAAATTAACCTTAAGTTAATAAATTAATTTACATTATATATTTATAATGATAATATGGATTATAAGTTATTTTACAAAATAGTTTTATTATTAAGGTTAAATATGACTCAAGAGTATGCTCAATTAAAAATAGCTGATCAAATTTATCAACTCCCTATTCTGAAGTCTAGTATTGGCTATAATGTGATAGATATTGCCAAGCTTTATTCAATGTCGGGCTTTTGCATGCTGGATGCTGGGTTTATGTCTACAGCATCTTGCGAGTCGAAAATTACTTATATAGATGGCGAAAAAGGAATTTTGCGCTATCGTGGCTACGATATTAAAACCCTTGCGCAGAAAAGTAATTTTTTGCAATCAGCTTACTTACTTCTTTGCGGTGATTTACCTAATAAAAGTCAGTATGAAAATTTTGCGTATGAAATTTCGCACCATTCCTTAATAAACCAGCAAATGCATAATTTGTTCATGGCTTTTAGACACTCAGCTCACCCCATGGCAATAATGCTTGGAGCGGTTGGATGTTTGTCGGCGTTTTATCACGATTGTTTGGACATACACGATGCTAATCAGCGTCAAGCAGCGGCTATTAAAATAATAGCTAAAATGCCAACAATTGCCGCAATGGCCTATAAATA
>CANGHM010000011.1 GCA_947453775.1 Rickettsiales bacterium
GATAATATGCAAATTGTGCCTTTTGCTGCTATCGGCGTGGTAATAGAGTTAATGAAAAAAGCTGACCTGGAAAATAAATATTACTATGGCACTCAAGATGACAATCAAGCTCTTACCGGCCTTAAGCTATCTGATACTGGTATAACCGGAGCACTTAGCTTTGGGGCCGATATTAAAAGCGCCTCACTTGATGCCGGCCTGCACTACACCTTGGGGCTTGGTAGGGGCTCTGTCTCGCACGTTTTTGGCGGCAAACTTGGGGTGAAGTTTTAAGCATTTGATACAGTCGCGCAATTTCGACTTAATTGACTATAGTAAAATTATTATATCTCATAATAATTACTAAAAAGTAATTATTAATATCTTCTAGTAAACGGGTTGACAAGATATGAGAATTGGTTAGCTGCGGATTTCTGCTGCAAATTGTTGTTGCATTAAATTGATGATGTTTTTGCATATATTGTCGATTTCTTCAGTGTGAAGATTCCTATCGGGTAATAACAATATTTTTATGGCCACTGATTTTTGCCCATTTGCAATATTTGGCCCCTTGTAAATATCAAAGATTTTAGCATCAATAATCATCGGATCAGCGCTTTGCACTAGTTTTAATATCTGCTGTGCGGGCAAAGCATCGTCTACTAAAAAAGCAAAATCGCGCTCAATTATTTGATGTTTATGCTTGATGTAGTCAGGAAAGCTTGAGCGCCTTATTATCTCTTGCAGATCAAGCTCTAAGACAAATACCTCGCCTTGAATATCTTTTTGTTTTAAAATATTTGGATGAATGGCGCCAAAAGAGCCTACTATCTTACCTTGTATTGCTAAATCGCATGATATATTTGGATGGTAATAAGATTTTGCGCTACTTGGCTGAGTTAGTTCATCTGGAAGAATGCCAAATTGCTGTAATAAAAAGTATAAATCGGCTTTAATGTCAAAAATATCAATTTTAGTGTTTAAGTAAGGATTAACTTCCTGATAATTACCCGTGGCCACAAGAGTTAAAATGTTTTTTTCATCACTGGGATTAATGCCTTGAAATACTGGACCGATCTCGAAAAATTTTAAATTTTTAAGCGCCATGTTTTGATTTTTGATTATGCCATCTAGCAAATTGGGAATTATGCTGTTGCGCATATAATTTAGCTCGCCGCTGATAGGGTTGGTAATTTTTAGCGCTGGGTTGATATCGCCAAAATCTGCAGCTTTATCTTGCGAGGTAAACGACCACGTTACTACTTCATTATAGCCAAGGCTGGCGATGATATTTCTAGCACTTTGGGCTGTTTGATATTGCGCTAAAAGGGTTTTTTTACCAAGTAGGTCCGAGATGGGATATTGAGGCACTTGATCGTAGCCATATATACGAATTATATCTTCTACCACTTCTTCAGGTATGCTAATTATTCTCCATGAAGGGGGGGTTAAGATCATTTGCTCCTGAGTTTGCGATAATATTTTATAGCCTAAATCATTCAAGATTTGCTCTATTACGGGCTGCTCTATTTTAATGCCTATTTTTTCTTCAAACAGATTCAGACCAACAATGATTTGATTTTGCTCTTGCACTTGGCCTAAAAAATTTGTTTCTGCAAATTGCCCCCCGCAAAGTTGATTTATCATTGCCAAAGTCATTTGGAATGCTTCTTTGCGAGTTATTTCATCCACATGCCTTTCAAACCTGAGTTTTGATTGGGTAATAATGTTATGAAAACGAGAAGAGGCAATAATATTATCTTTATTGAAAAATCCAGCCTCCAGTAAAACTCTAGTAGTACTGTGAGTGCAAGATGAAGATTGTCCGCCAATGATTCCAGCTAAACATAGCGCACTTGTTTTATCAGCAATTACTATATCTTGATCTGTTAGAGTGTATTCTTGATTATTTAAGCCTTGTAAAATTTCACCCTGTTTGCTTTTGCGCACAATAAGGGCATCAATTTTATCTGCATCAAATGCGCCCATAGGCTGAGCAAAACTGTGCGAGATATAGTTTGTGATATCAACTATCGCTGAGATTGGATTTAGTCCTGAGTTTTTAAGCAAGTTTTTTAGCCATCTAGGAGAGGGAGAGTTGTTAATGCCGCGTATTTCACAAGTGTACATACTTGAGCATATTTTCTCTGACTCTACTGAAACATCAATCAAGGACTTAAAAGTTGCAATCATATTTTGCTCCATATGGGTTTTTAGTTTGCCTAGTCCTTTGGCTTGCAACTCCCTTGCAATACCATATACCCCTAGGCAGTCACCGCGATTTGGCGTAACAGAAAGCTCAATTACCGGATCATCTAAATCCCAATATCTAACAAAATCCATCCCTATAGTGGCATCTTCATCAAGCTCAATAATGCCTTCATCATTATTATTATCGCCTATGCCAAGTTCTTGGGCAGAGCAAAGCATGCCCCAGCTTTCAACATCGCGAATGATCGTGCGCGCTATGCTCATATTATTTTGTGGCACTACAGCTCCAATATTTGCCAGCACTACCTTAATGTTACTGCGTGCATTTTTTGCTCCGCATACTACCTGCAAAACTTCAGTGCCATTATCTACTTTGCATATTTGCAATTTGCTTGCGTTGGGGTGGGGGGTGGTTTCTAATATTTTTGCCACACAAAAACCTTCCATGCTTTTTGTATTACAGCTTACGCCCTCTACTTCCAGACCTATACTGGTTAGTCCCTCTAGTATTTGATCCAGAGTATTAGCTGTATCTAAAAACCTATTTAACCAAGATAATGTAAACCTCATGCGCCTAATCCACCTTCTAATGATATTTTATGAAAACAAGAAAAACTAAAATGTTTAAGCCAATTACTATCTAATTCAAAAAATTGCCTTAAATCTTTAATATTATATTTTAACATAGCTAAACGCTCAATGCCAAGCCCAAGAGCAAATCCACTATAAATTTTGCTATCTACACCAGCATTTTCAAGCACATGTGGGTGTATAAGCCCGCTACCTAAGACCTCTAGCCATTTATCTGAATTTGGCAGGCGAATATCAATTTCCGCTGAAGCAAAAGTGAAAGGGAAAAAGCTTGGTCGCATCCTTACTTGAATTGTATCGTCTTGAAAAAATAACCTAATGAGTGTGGTAAGGGTTGATTTTAAATGCCCCATATTTATGTTTTTATCTACCATTACAGCTTCAAGTTGGTGGAACATGGGGGTATGAGTCATGTCGGAGTCCGAGCGATAGGTTCGCCCAAAAGAGATGAATCTAAATGGTGGACTCGATTTTTCCATGGTTCTGATCTGCACGGGGGAAGTATGAGTCCGCAGCACGTTTTCGGGCAAATAAAAAGTATCGTGCATTTGCCTAGATGGATGATTGGGTGCAATATTTAAAGCGGTAAAATTATACCAATCACTTTCAATACTAGGGCCTTGCTCTAGAGAAAATCCTAATCTGGAGAAAATAGTTACTAGCTCTTCAATGGTCCTGGAAATGGGGTGAATACTGCCCAGCGGCCTTTCTTTGCCGGGCATGCTTAGGTCGACTTTTTCTTTAGAGAGTTTTTCCTGCAATAGGAGCTCTTCGAGTAATATAGTTTTGGTGTTAAGAATGTCGATCACCTGGTCTTTAATCAAGTTAACTTTTTGCCCAAAATCTTTTTTTTGCTCGTTTGGTATATCTTTAATTTGACTTGCAACTTGGGTAATAATACCTTTTTTGCCCAAATAATGCACTTTAAGCTCAGAGATTTCAGCCAGATTAGCAGCATTTGCCACCAGCTCTTTGGCTTGCGCTAGAATGGAATCTAAATTTACAGACATAGGCTTTTTAAAATCTTTAATTACAGACTAATATTAAGGCTTAGTGGTCCTTTGGTCAAGCTTTCTGATTTATCGAAGTGTTATTATTGCAATAGCCCAATAATGCTAGATTTACTGTTGCTCTGAGTTGTATTTTGGTGTATAAGTAATAGTATGCTTTATAAGCATTTCTTTCTATTTGGAGAGGTGGCCGAGAGGCTTAAGGCGGCAGTTTGCTAAATTGTTGTACGGGGTAACCCGTACCGGGGGTTCGAATCCCTTCCTCTCCGCCAGATTTTTGAGGAATAACTTTTCTCACCGTCATTGCGAGCATAGCGAAGCAATCCAAAAACCCCCAGTATTTATGAAGAGGTAAAGAAACAGTATGAAGGCTATAAGATTATGGCTGAAACAGACAAGGAATCAGTAGATTTTTATGCTAAATCAGGTTTTACCTGTCATGGATTTAACGGGCCATATGGTAATTTAAGGTGCAAATGTGAGTTTAATCTATGAGTTTTAATGGCAAAATCACAACAATATCTGATGTGCACTCTATCACTGAAAGCCTTCTTCTCAAATTTCCTGATATTCATGGCAGTGTTATTGTGGCGTATCAGGACCAAGTTTTATATCATGAAAGTTTTGCACCCCATGGGAATATTAGAGCAGACAAAAATGCACAATATCTGATTGCATCCGTTACAAAAAATTTCACAAGCGCAGCCGTTTTAAAGCTTTTATTTGAACATTTTGGTGATGACATATCAGGTGCTTTAAACAAGCCGTTATCAGATTTTTTATCCGAGGATCATCCTATCTGGCTGGGGGAACTGCCTGATTTTGCAAAGGTTATTACGATCCATCATCTTTTGAGTCATACCTCAGGGCTGGACGCTACCCATAAGCCGTTGCTTTATTCTCCGGGAGAAAGATACCACTATTCAAACCTTGGCTATATTCTCATTGGGCATATTATTCAAGCTCTTACTTCGGAGCCAATCGATTCTTACTATAAAAGAGCTCTTTTTAATCCTGCAGGAATGCAAAATACATTTTTGGTGCTGGACGGAACACCTGCATCTTTACAAAATGACCCAGCTTTCACAACTCTCGTACCTGGATTTGAAAAGAACGGCGATCAAATTCAAAAGATTGCGGATAAACCTGACTTTTCGAAATTATTTACAGCAGGCGGCATTATTTCAACTCCAATCGATCTGGTAAAATGGCAGCACGCCTTATATCAGGGGCGTATCATTCCACTAGAATTGCTTCAGCTCATGACACATCCAGTGATTCAAAAAACAGGATTTACTTTTTATGACGGTGAAGGCTCTTTGTATGCGGGATATGGAGTTGACGTCTTAGACAGTGGAAGGACAAGGCTTTATAAGCATTGCGGAGGAACATCTGGCTATCAATCCAAAATTTCTTACGATCCAAAGACGCAAATTAGTATTATCAATTTATCCAATATTATGGAAGAAAATCCTTCCATTTTTGCATTTACAAATCAGCTTAGGAATATGATATCAAGCATTAATGATGAGACAGAAGATGCAAAATAAAAACTACTTTTCTTTAATCATCTGGATTGTGGCACTTATAACGATTGGCGGAGTCATTGGCTCTTTAACCAAGCCAGAGATTAGCACTTGGTATAGCACCTTAAATCGCTCAACTCTGACACCGCCAAATTATGTATTCCCTGTTGCTTGGACTATTTTGTACGGCATTATTGGCGTTTGCGGCTGGTTCATTTGGCGCTCTCAAGCATTTCCCAAGCTAAGTATTATCAAAACCTTATACGTGGCTCAGCTCATCTTAAACTGGAGCTGGACACCTTTGTTTTTCCATTACCACTTAACCGGACTTTCCCTCGTAGTTTTGGTCGCTATGGATATTCTGGTCGCCACAATAATTTGGCTTTCTTACCGAAAGATAAGATTGGTATCAGTACTTATGATGCCATATTTACTCTGGATTCTATTTGCGACCTATTTAAATTTGTACATATGGCAGTGTAACTAAGTGAAGATTAGCAATGGTGGTCAAGCATAAAAAACATAAACGTCGTATTTTTATCCATGTAGACGGTTAGAACTTAAGCATTAGGATATTATGAGCTACAAAGAACGCGTAAACAGAGTTGTCGATTTTATTGGCAAGCATCTTGATGATGAGCTTACCTTAGACACCTTAAGTCAAGTAGCTTGTTTTTCAAAGTATCATTTTCACCGCCTATTTACAGCTTATACAGGGTTATCTCTGCAGCAATATATTAAATGGTTGCGCCTTAAAAGAGCTGCGCATCAACTTATTGTCGAAAGAGATAATACGATTATTAACATTGCATTGGATGCGGGTTTTGAATCCCATGAGTCATTTACGAGAGCCTTTAAACAGTCTTGCGGAGAAAATCCTACTAATTTTAGGCTTAAATCAAGTTGGCATACATGGGAGACACCACCTTATTCATTGCCTAAAGGAGATGCAAAAATGATAAACGTGAGCATTAAAGACTTGCCTGCTAGAAGGCTAGCGGTGGTAGAGCACTACGGAGATCCTAAAAAAGTAGGCCAGACTGCTTCTAAGTTGATAGCCTGGGCTAAAGCACAACCTGTAAATTTAAAGCCTAAACCAGGTGAAGCTTTTGGTTTTGGGTATGGTGATCCAAAGGAAGTTCCAGCAGAAGAATTTCGATTTGATCTTGCGATTACCGTTCCGCAAACATTAAAGCTAGAGGGTGAAGTGATAGAAAAACATCTTCCTGCAGGTAGATATGCTGTTATTTCCCACAAAGGGTCACGTGAAGCCATTAGCGAAAAAATTTACTGGCTATATCGAGAGTGGTTAGCCGAATCCAAAGAAGAGCTTGGTGATTTACCTTGCATATTTTGTTACTACAATTTTGATCATGAAGTAGCTGAAACAGAATTAATCACCGAAGTATGGCTGCTTCTTAAATAAGGCTTAAAGTATGAATATCGAGGGACAATCTTACCGCTCTATCTAATGGCATCATAAAATCAAAAACCTTTGTTATCTTTTGGGAATAGCGTGTATCACAGTCATCCTCTAAGACCATACTCACGCAAGTACTGCCCGCACAAAATACCAATCAAAAATTCGTTTAGCTAGTATATCAAGGATACTAGCAAAGCGAGTGATACGATTGAGAATAATATTTGGTTCATCAGCGTGATTGAGTAATTCCGGCATCGGATTTTTTATAAAAGTGGCAACTTCATATGCTGGCTTAGCAACAACCCCTTTTGGATCGATCACCAACCAGTCATCAGCATTTTGCAAAATATTGTTATGCATCAGATCGCCATAGAGCAAAACATCTGAGCTAGTTGTTCTTAAAAGTTGGTCTCGGAGCTTTCTTGCTTTTTGAAGATATCCAGCAGAAATGGGCCAATCCTTATCCAGAGCCATGAGTCATTCTTTGACATGAGGGAAATGATGGGCCCCAGGAATGCTTGCTGTATGAAGCTTTTTCATCACCTTGCATGTAATTTAGACGGATTCCTGCTCCATATTTGGAAAATAACTTTTAAGTGATATGTCTGGCAATGCTCTTTGCAGAAGTATAGTCAATTGATTTGAAGTTTGCTGACTTCGTCGTCGTTGCTTTAGCATATGTATAATAGCGCTAAAGGCATTGCTTTTAGTATTAAACTTTAACTTAATAGACTATATAGCCCTAAGACCTTGACGTCCAACCATAAGTTAGTTAAAATTAAATTATTAGAAGTTTTAGAGGCAAAATAGCAATATGATCAACGATAAATCGCTTGTAAGCTTTGATTACGCTATAAAATATCTGTTAAAAGATAAAGGAGATTACAGCATCGTTGAAGGGTTTATATCTGCTCTTTTGGCAACAAAGGGCTATAAAAAAGTTAAAATCATAGCCCTACTTGAAAGCGAAAGTAATAAGGAAGACAGCAAAAGCAAGAGGAGTCTAGCAGATTTGATCGTGGAAGACGAGGATCATCACAAATACATTATCGAGATCGAGCGCAACGTGAAAAATTCGTTTATCCATAAATCTTGCTTTAACACCTCGCGTCTGATTGTCGATAACCTTGCACAAAGAGAGGACTATACCCAAATCATCAAGATCTTTCACATATCCCTGCTTTATTTCCCCATAGGCAGCGGCAATGGCGCTATTTACCACGGCAAAACAATAATTCACGAGGTTGAAACTAAAGAGCGCTTAGCTGTGCATATTAAAAACCAGGAAACTGGCCAGGTTTTTGATGCAACTGACATTTTGCCTGAATATTTCTATATCTCCATACCGCTATTTAACGATCGGCTTGAAAGGGAAATCGACGACTGGCTGCATGTGATGAAATACGATGAAGTTCCAGAGCATTATCACTCACCGTATATGGCCCAAGTGGCAGAAAAACTGCGGATCTTAAAAATGACCTCATCTGAAAGGGCTAATTATTCGTACTACCAAAAAAAGGTTTACAACGACCGAGACGAGATGCAAGCTGCCGAAGCAAGGGGTGAGGCAAAGGGAAGGGCGGAAGGAATAAACTTAGAAAAAAGAGAGGTGGCAAAGAAAATGCTTTTAGCGAAGCTTAGCTTGGAAGATATTGCTAAAATAACTGAATTATCCATTGAGGAAATCGAGCAATTAGCTAAACAGATTTAACGAAAAAAATATATACACAAAAGTTATAACTCAGCCTATATCCCGCAAAGGACAACCAGAATAAAGCTGACGAGGACGAGCAATTTTAAAATTCTCATCTTCAAGCATTTCTTTCCATTGAGCAATCCAGCCCACTGTTCGGGCTACTGCAAATAAAACAGTAAACATTTGCGAAGGAATGCCAATTGCTTGATAGATAATACCTGAGTAAAAATCGACATTCGGATATAACTTACGCTGAATAAAATATTCATCATGCAAGGCGATTTCCTCAAGCTCAGTAGCTATGTGGAGTAATTTATCGTCTTTATGCTTTAAGTCTAAGAGAATTTGCGCGCAACTTTCTTTTAAAATTGCTGCTCTTGGATCGTAGTTTTTATATACTCTATGACCAAAACCCATCAGTTTAAATGGATCATCTTTATCTTTAGCTTTGGCGATAAAAGTTGGAATATTCGACACATCGCCTATTTGCTTTAGCATATGAATCACAGCTTCATTGGCCCCACCATGAGCCGGCCCCCACAGCGATGCAATGCCAGCGCTAATGCACGCAAAAGGATTGGCCCCACTTGAGCCCACTGTGCGCACCGTAGAGGTCGAAGCATTTTGCTCATGATCGGCATGTAGTAAAAATATTTTGTCCATTGCTTGGACTACAACTGGGTTGATTTGATATGGCTCGCAAGGTGTTGCAAACATCATATGTAGAAAATTTTCGGTAAAACTCAAATCGTTTCTAGGATGCATAAATGGCTGAC
>CANGHM010000012.1 GCA_947453775.1 Rickettsiales bacterium
ATTCCTTCGGCACAGCTCCACCAACTATTTTGGTCTCAAACACAAAGCCACTTCCAGGCTCTAGTGGCTCAAAGACTAAGGTAATTTTAGCAAACTGCCCAGCTCCACCACTTTGTTTTTTATGAGTGTAGTTGATCTCAGTTTTTTTGGTAATGGTTTCACGATAAGCTACCTGAGGAGCTCCAACATTGGCCTCTACTTTAAACTCTCGTTTCATCCGATCTACAATAATGTCTAAGTGCAGCTCGCCCATTCCTTTGATAATCGTTTGGCCAGTTTCAACATCGCTGGAAACTCTAAACGAAGGATCTTCAGCAGCAAGTCTTTGCAGAGCTAAAGACATTTTATCTTGGTCGGCTTTGGACTTTGGCTCAACTGCAAGCTCGATAACCGGATCAGGAAATTCCATTTTTTCAAGTAAAATTCTTGACTCAGGATCGCAAAGAGTATCGCCGGTTGTTGTGTCCTTTAATCCAACAAATGCAACAATATCTCCCACTTTTGCATCTTTAATATCTTCACGTTGGTTTGCATGCATCAATAACATGCGCCCGACTCTTTCTTTTTTATCTTTTGTGGTGTTAATAATAGACGATCCGGATTGAATTTTACCAGAATAAATTCTAACAAAAGTTAAAGACCCAACAAATGGATCGTTCATCACTTTGAAAGCAAGTCCAGCAAAGGGCTCTTTTTCAGATATTTTGCGCTCTACGACCTCAGCAGTTTCAGCATCGATGGCTTTTACATAAGGAATATCTAGCGGCGATGGCAAATAATCGCAAACTGCATCTAACAAGGGTTGTACCCCTTTGTTTTTAAAAGCACTGCCGCATAATACAGGAACAAAATGACCAGCTATAGTACCCTTTCTAACACATGTTTTAATCTGCTCTTCAGAAACATCCTCACCATTGAGATATTTTTCTAAAATTTCCTCATCACTTGTAACGCAAGTTTCAAGTAGTTCATTTCTATATTTTTGCGCAATTTCTTTCAAATCGGCTGGAATATCGGTGTAAGAAAATTCAGCTCCCAAATCTTCATTTTTCCAAATAATAGCCTGCATTTTAACAAGATCTACAACCCCTTGAAATTTATCCTCAGAGCCAATAGGTAGCTGCATTACAATAGCTTTAGCACCTAGTCTTTGCTTGATCATGCTAACGCATCTGAAGAAATCTGCACCAATACGATCCATTTTGTTTACAAAGCACATTCTAGGAACTTTATATTTATCCGCCTGGCGCCATACTGTTTCAGATTGAGGCTCTACACCTGCTACTCCATCGAATACAGCAACTGCACCATCCAAAACCCTTAATGACCTTTCAACTTCAATGGTAAAATCAACGTGTCCTGGTGTATCGATTATATTAATACGCTTATCTTGCCAAAAACAAGTAGTAGCAGCTGAAGTAATAGTAATACCACGCTCTTGCTCTTGCTCCATCCAATCCATGGTTGCGGCTCCTTCGTGGACCTCACCTATTTTATGTGACTTACCGGTATAATATAAAATTCTTTCAGTGGTTGTAGTTTTACCAGCATCTATGTGTGCACAGATACCTATATTTCTAACTTTTTCTAATTCTGATGACGATTTAATAGACATAAGGTTTAAGCAGCGCTACTTTTTTTAGGGTTATAATGAGCAAAAGCTTTGTTTGCTTCGGCCATTTTATGGTTATCTTCACGTTTTTTCATTGCAGCACCACGCTTGTTAAATGCATCAACAATTTCAGCAGCAAGTTTCTCCTCAGAACTGCGTTCTGAACGAGCTCTCATTGAGTGAATTAACCACTTTCTGGCCTTAGCTTTTCCTTGATAAGCATCGCATACATCAGGCACTTGGTGATTTGCACCCCCAACTCTTACAGACTTTAGCTGGACAAGGGGACGAATATTTTCCAAAGCAGCAAGAAAAGTATCCAATGGATTCATTTTATGTTTGCTCTGTATGATATCAAACGCTCCATATAATAGCTTTTCAGAAACTGCTTTTTTACCCTCATACATCAAAACATTGATGAACTTAGCAACTTCAACATCATTAAATTTAGAATCCGGGTTTATTTCCCTTCTTACTGCTGCTCTACGACGAGACATAACCTATCTTACCTATTAATTATTTTTTTGGACGTTTTGCTCCATATTTCGAGCGACCTTGTTTACGATTTTTTACTCCTTGAGTATCGCCAGCACCACGTATAATGTGATAACGAACACCGGGTAAGTCTTTCACCCTACCACCACGAATTAATACTTTAGAGTGCTCTTGTAAATTATGACCTTCTCCAGGGATATAAGCAGTTACTTCATGTCCACTTGTTAGTTTTACCCTCGCTATTTTCCTAAGTGCTGAGTTAGGCTTTTTAGGAGTAACAGTTTTAACTAATGTACATACACCAGCTCTTTGGGGGCAGGCTTTTAACGCAGGAGTCTTAGTTTTGTTTACTTTGTCGGATCTACCATGTCTAACTAGTTGGTTTATACTTGTCATTTCAAAAAATTTTAAGATTATATATCAGAGAATATACCACAATCAAGATCAATAGTAAATAACCAAATCAGGCTAATCGCTACAAAGCATGATTATACTTTGGCCCAGCAATTATTAGTTTCGTGAACCTTAACTTCGCAAATTGCAAAATCCTCAGAAGCAACGATAGTACTCAATACGTTATTTTTCAAGTAAAAAGCGATGTTTTCAGCCGTTGGATTGTATGGCAAATAATAAACATTTTGCTTGGTAATAGAGCTAATAGCACTTCCAAGCTCGCTGTCTTGAGAGCATAAAATAATGTTATGATCAAAATTTTCATCAATCCATTTTTTTACAACACTTTTTAAAAAGCCAAAATCTACGACCATACCAAGCGCATTAAGCTGGGAGCTTTGGGCTACTACCTCCACAATATAACGATGCCCATGAACATTTTGGCATTTTCCTTTATGGCCCAACACCCTGTGCGCTGCATCAAATTCAATTTTTACGCAGCATGTGAATTCGGTCATATTTGGGTAAGAATTTTTTGATAAAACGCAATTTTTCTATCTTTAGAGCCAAGGCTAGATAGTAGTTGTATTTTTTCATTTATTTTTTCATAATGCACTTCGCTTGCGTCATGGTATTCTTGACATAACACCTGCACACCAAACGAATTTACCTGCACTACTCCCGAATCAATATAGAAAGATGACATAATATTGCTTGTTTCATCCAGCAGCTTGATAAGGCCAAATTTTAAGCTGGTAATAATAGGCACATGATCATACAAAACTCCAATTTCTCCGTTCATAGTCGGCAAAATTACCATATATCCATAGCTCTTAAAAACTACTTTAAAGGTATTGGATATGCTAAGCTCTAAGCTATGTCTGTGCATAATATTTTACTACTTAAGTTTATTAGCTTTAGCCACAGCCTCTTCAATCGTTCCGACCATGTAAAAAGCTGATTCTGGTAATTCGTCATATCTCCCAGCCAACAAATCCTTAAATCCTTTAATAGTATCTTTTAGATAAACAAATTTACCACTCATTCCCGTGAAAACTTCAGCAACATGGAATGGCTGAGATAAGAATTTTTGAATCTTACGAGCCCGCGAAACAAGCAATTTATCCTCTTCCGACAACTCATCAATTCCAAGAATTGCAATAATATCTTGCAAAGATTTATAAGTTTGCAGCACTTTTTGCACCTCACGCGCAACCTCGTAATGCTCTTGACCTAGCAGCTCTTCAGATAAGATTTGCGAGGAGCTATCTAGCGGGTCTACAGCTGGGTAAATACCTAGCTCTGCTATGCTTCTGCTAAGCACCGTAGTAGCATCAAGGTGAGCAAAAGATGCAGCAGGAGCTGGATCGGTTAAATCGTCTGCTGGTACGTATATAGCTTGCACCGATGTAATAGAGCCCTGCTTAGTTGAGGTAATACGCTCTTGTAGCGCCCCCATATCCGTTGCAAGGGTAGGCTGATATCCAACAGCTGAAGGAATACGACCAAGCAAAGCTGAAACTTCTGATCCAGCTTGAGTAAAACGAAATATATTGTCGACGAACAATAACACATCCTGCCCGCCCTCTCTATCTCTAAAAGACTCAGCAATAGTTAAACCACTTAGCGCCACTCTTGCTCTTGCTCCAGGTGGCTCATTCATTTGGCCATAAACTAAGGCAACTTTAGACTTAGTAAGGTTCTTAGTATCAATAACACCACTTTCAATCATCTCGTTGTATAAATCGTTACCTTCCCTTGTGCGCTCACCTACACCAGCAAATACGGTATAACCACCATGAGCTTTGGCAATATTATTAATTAGCTCCATAATAAGGACGGTTTTTCCAACACCAGCACCGCCAAAAAGACCAATCTTACCACCCTTCACATAAGGCGCAAGAAGGTCGATAACCTTAATACCTGTAACCAATATTTGTCTTTCTGTTGACTGATCAGTAAATTGCGGTGCCTCTTGATGAATAGAGCGATACTCAGTAGCATGAACCGGGCCTTTTTCATCTATCGGCTCACCTACAACATTCAATATTCTACCTAATGTTTCTGGCCCCACTGGAACTTGGATTTGTTTACCAGTATTAATCACCTCTTGGCCCCTTTGAAGACCATCTGTAGATTGCATCGCTACGCAGCGAACTTTTTGGTCTCCTAAGTGTTGCGCCACTTCAAATGTAATTTTTTTTTCTCCATGTTGGCATTCAAGCGCATCAAGTATTGAAGGTAATTCCCCCTCAAAACGCACATCAACAATTGCGGAAATAATTTGTGTTATTATTCCAATATTTTTAGATTTCTTCATAAAGCTTCAGCACCAGATATTATTTCGATTAGTTCTTTTGTCACGATGGCTTGACGTTTGCGATTTAAATTTAGTTGCAAATCGTCAATTAAAGTTTTAGCATTGCGCGTTGCGTTGTCCATAGCAATCATTCTAGCAGAAAGTTCGCTAGTATTAGCAGACAATAATGCATTTAATATATTGACCTTAAAATATATTTTTACCATTTCAGCATAGTCAGCACTTTCAATCTCTGCAGATTTAGTTTTTTTACTATAGTCAATTGGCCAGAGAGTTTTTGCAATACTATTGTAGGTTATGGTGTTTTGATATTTATTAAAATATATACATACTTGCCCCCCTTTGTTTTGTAAATTATCAAAAATTTTATCAGCTAATACCTCAACTAAATCGGTATATAGCTCATCTATATTACTATAGGAACTTGATTGATCAAGATTTTTGATAAACTCCCTCCCTTTTCTACCAACTAATATCGCCTCAAAGGGCTGCTCTTGTTTTTCCAATAGGGCTACTTGGTTTTTAAAAACTCGGCTAATAGATGAGTTGAAACCTCCACACAAACCCTTTTCAGAAGTAATTAAGATAAGCGTTGTAAACTGAGCATTTTTTTTTGCTATTTGGGAAGCGCCCTGCCATACTTCATTAACTATTTTATTGATCATCTCTAAAGGCCAGGAATGCTCTTCCAAATTATTTTGCGCCTTTGCCAATTTGGTAGCTGCAACTAATTGCATAGCTTTGGTAATCTTTTGAGTAGAGCTAACGCTATGGATTCTTTTCCTTAATTGCTTTAGATTTGACATTTATTAACCCAAAAATTTTCTGATAAAATCTTTTAAAAACTTATCAAGATCTAATTTAACCTTATCATCTAAGGCTTTTTTAGTAGCAATATAATCTAAAATATCCTTTCCAGCTAATCTCATAGTCTCCAAAAGCTCTACTTTAAGCTGAGCCATATCGGCTAGATCTATATCATTTAAAAAGTTCTCGTTTGCAGCATAAAGTAAAACAACTTGCTCTTGGATAGGCAAAGGACTATATTGCGGCTGCTTAAGTAACTCTGTTAACATTGCACCCCTTTTAAGCAATTGAGTTGTTGAGCTGTCTAACTCTGAGCCAAACTGTGCAAAAGCAGCCATCTCGCGATATTGAGCAAGTTCAAGTTTTGTAGCCGCCGCAACTTGCTTAATAGCTTTAATTTGCGCAGCAGAGCCAACCCTACTCACAGAAATACCAACGTTTACAGCGGGCCTTATACCTTTAAAAAACAACTCGCTTTCCAAGAAAATTTGACCGTCTGTAATCGAGATAATATTGGTTGGTATATAGGCCGACACATCTCCAGCTTGGGTTTCCACAATAGGTAGCGCAGTTAAAGACCCAGCCCCTTTAGCATCCGACATTTTCGCTGCGCGCTCTAAAAGTCTTGAATGCAAGTAAAATACATCTCCTGGATAGGCTTCTCTTCCAGGTGGTCGACGTAGCAATAACGATATCTGGCGATATGCCACAGCATGACTACTTAGGTTGTCGTATACTATTAGAGCATGCATACCATTATCGCGAAAATATTCCCCTATACTACATCCAGTATAAGGCGCAAGAAACTGCATCGAGGCAGTTTCAGAAGCAGTAGCAGCCACTACGACCGTATACTTCATTGCACCCGCTGCTTCAAGACGTTTTACTATTTGCGCTACGCTAGATCTTTTTTGACCTATCGCCACATATATACAAAAAACTTTTTCCTCATCAATATTTTTTAAATGAGCATCGCGCTGATTAATAATAGTATCTATTGCAATGGTAGTTTTGCCAGTCTGCCTATCGCCAATTATCAATTCTCTTTGGCCCTTGCCAATAGGAATGAGCGCATCTATTATCTGAATACCTGTTTGCATCGGCTGATGAACGCTTTTACGCGATATAATGTCTGGAGCAGGAGATTCAATGCACCTATATTCTTCAGATTCAATAGGACCTTTACCGTCTATTGGCTCACCAAGACCATTAACTACTCTGCCTAAAAAGGCCTTGCCAATTTTAGTTTGCAAGATAGTTTTACTTCTGGTGATTAAATCGCCTTGCTTAATATGACTCTCATCGTTAATTACGACTATACCCACACTTTCTTCTTCAAGGTTTAGTATCACCCCCCTTGCCCCACTAGCAAAGATCACCATTTCACCTATTTGAGCATTGCTAAGACCATAAGCCCTTACTATACCATCACCAAAAGAGGCAACATAGCCGACCTCTTCTAGCTTACTGGAGAAATCAATGTCTTTTAATTCTTGCTTTAGAATATTGGCAAATTCGTCTATTTTAATTGTCATTTTTTAAACTATATTTTTATACTTTTTGATAAAGATACTTTGGCTTTGTCAAGTTTTGCAAGTAATGATGCATCTATTAGAAAACTATCAAAACTCAATTTTACACCGCCTAATAAAGATTCATCCACAATATTTGTCACTTGAATTTGCTTATTGCAATTCTCTTGTACGTAATTAATAATATCTTGCTCTTCTGTTTTTTTCAAAGCTTTTGCAGAAAAAACTACAGCAGGCACAATCCCCTTTTCTTTTAGCTCCAAACTTGGTAAGTATTTGCAAATACTGGGTATCAGATTTAATTGCTTTTTTTTGGTTAGTTTAATCATTAAATTCATTACCGGCTTTGATAATTTTAACTTACCAAAGCTTGAGATCAACATATCTTGGCCAATTTTTTCATTAAAAAGCCTTTGATTATACTGATGATTTAATTGATCAATAATTGCACTAATACTAGATAGTTGATCATGTATTTGTTGCAAATTTTTCTGAGCATCCTGACCAGCGCTACTTTTACTAATAGAGAGCATTGCTTCAGTGTAGCTGTGTAACGATTTACTTATATTCATACTCAAGAGTGTTTCGATTTGGATATGTCTGATAAACATATTATCCCATATATTATATATACTCCAAGATTTTTCTTCAAGTCCTGAGATTAATTTCTTTTAGTGCAATACTTTAAGCTTAGGTTTGGTAAATATAGTTAATTAAAGCCTTGCGCATCTGCTTTAATAGAACTAAAGCAGGAATACTTAACAAAAAAGCAAGAATAAAAAAATTAGTCCAACCACACCAACTAGCAATAATACCTGAGACACTTGGAAAAATAGAGCGCGAAACTCCCATCATGCTAGTAAACAATGCTTGCTTAGTAGATTTATATTTTCCCTTACACACCGATGTAATAAAGGCTATATATGCTGTCATCGCCATTCCAGCGGTAATACTCTCGCACAGATTAGTGAAAAAATATAAAGTCAAATTATTACCCACCGTCGCCAAAATCGCTAAAAGCAAATGTATAAAAGCGTGAATAGCGCCAAAATACAATAAACTGTCAATAATATTGTACTTCTTCATGAAGTAACCCCCCAATATTCCTCCACATATGGTGCTGATACTTGAGCATAATTTACCCGTAGTTGCAATATCAAAATCAGTAAATTTTAATTCTAAAAGAAATGGATTAATCATGGTGTTGATAAAATTATCCCCCAAACGATACAGTATTAAAAGTATTAGTATTTGAGCAGTGAATTTATAGTTACAGCCAATTGATTTAAAGCTTACGCCTTGTGGCTGGTCATTTGCATCATAAGTGTAACTAGAGGGCTTGTTTGCGTATGGATCGAGCAATAGAGCCAACAATATTGGAAATATCACAAATGCACCAGCAATAATCTGATAAATCTCTCCCCAGGTAAAAAGAAAAGATAGATATATTGAGCCCGAACCCCCAAGCATCATACCTAGGCGATATCCTATAACATATATCCCTGATGCTGGACCTTGATTTTGCACAGGCAGCATCTCGCTGCGCAAAGCCCCCATCACGCTGTCGTTTGTTGAGCTTAAAAAAGCCACTAGTAAAGAAATCCAAGCAATTGAAAACATATTTTGTGTCTCTAAAACACTGCCAAGTGTAAAAATTGCCATAGCCAGCAAAAGCTGTAGCAAGATGATCCAGCCGATTCTGCTGCTAACAATTTTGCCTATTAGCGGTGGTTTGTATTTATCTAGTATTGGTGTCCAAATAAAATTAATTGAATATGGCAATGCCACAAGAGCGAACATGCCAATTTCAGCCTTACTAACACCACTCTTTGCA
>CANGHM010000013.1 GCA_947453775.1 Rickettsiales bacterium
AGAAGAAGAATAATGATTTATTATATATATTGATACTAGAAGCAATGCTTTTAGCGCTATTCTGCATAGTAAAGGGCGCAGCGACGAAGCTGCAAACCTTAATTCAATTGACTATAAACAATAACATTGATATATTTAAGAAAGTCAATACATCTAGCACTAGAACTATTTAGCAAGTTGATGATTTTATCGATAATCATAAATTAATGCATCTTGCTAATAAAAAAGGTCATATCGACATTATCAAGATTTGAGTAGTCAATGCGTGCGACAGAGATCTGTATAAAATTCGTAACCACAAATTACATCTTACTAAATATACCGGGTGAGTAAAAACTATACAGCAAAGAGGCTATTGTTGCCATAGTTTTGCGCGCAACAACCCCCTATATATAGTAGCAATAGTAAAAATAATAATATATTTAGTCTTTTTCGCTTTGCCAAAAAATCTTTTAATAGTAATCTTAGTTCTGTAAACTAAAATATAATTTAAGATGGAAGATAAGAAAAATAAAGTGCTTGAAACCAAATTTACCGTAAAGATCGACCCTAAAAGAAACGACCTGCTATCAGATTTTGGTAAGGCAATTTTAAAGGATAGGTATTTACTGAAAAACGAGGATTTTCAAGATTTATTTGCCAGAGTTGCAAGTCATTTTGCCGACGATGCGCATCATGCCCAAAGGCTCTACGACTACATTAGCAAACTATACTTTATGCCAGCTACCCCCGTACTAAGCAATGGGGGGACAACCAGAGGTATGCCCATCTCGTGCTTTTTAAATGAGACCGACGATAGCTTAAGTGGCATAGCGGATTTATGGTTTGAAAATATCTGGCTTGCTTCCAGAGGTGGAGGAATTGGTAGCTACTGGGGCGGCGTGCGATCGATTAATGAAAAAGTTGGTATTAACGGCAAAACCTCAGGCATTATACCATTTATTAAAGTGCAAGACTCACTTACATTAGCTATTTCCCAAGGCTCACTTAGACGCGGCAGCTCGGCGGTATACTTACCTGTTGAGCATCCTGAAATTGAAGAATTTATAGATTTGCGCAAACCAACCGGAGGAGATGTGAACAGAAGATCGCTAAACATCCATCACGGAGTGGTTTTAAGCGATAAATTCATGGAAGCAGTCGAGCAAGATTTGGTATGGGAGCTAAAAAGTCCACGCGATGGCACTGTGGTTTCAACTCTCAAAGCCCGAGATATATGGATTAAAATCCTTACTACAAGGATGGAAACCGGTGAGCCATATATTTTATTTAGCGATGCAGTAAATAGAGCAATACCAGAGCATCATAAAAAACTAAATTTATTGGTTAAAACCTCTAATCTTTGCAGTGAAATTACCTTGCCTACTGGCATAGATCATCTGGGAAATAATAGAACGGCAGTATGCTGCTTATCTTCACTAAATCTTGAGCATTATAATGAATGGAAAGACGATGAGCAAATTATACCCGATGTACTAAGCTTCCTGGATAATGTATTACAAGATTTTATCGACAACTCTCCAGAAACTATGAAATCTGCCGCCTACGCAGCTATGCGCGAGCGTAGTATTGGCCTTGGTGTAATGGGTCTGCACTCATTTTTTCAAGCGCAAAATATTCCAATCGAATCAGTAATGGCCAAGGTGTGGAACAAAAAAATCTTTGAGCATATTGGCCAAAAAGTTGCCGCAGCATCGCAAAGCCTTGCAGATATCAAGGGCAGCTGCCCGGATGCGCAAGAAGTTGGCATTAAACAGCGCTTTAGCAACACTATGGCTATTGCCCCTACTGCTTCTATTTCGATTATCGCCAACAATTCCTCACCAGGAATTGAGCCTTATGCAGCAAATAGCTTTACACAAAAGACTTTATCGGGATCATTTGTGGTGCGCAATAAAAATTTGGAAAAGTTACTTGAAGAAAAAGGGCACAATAATGAAAAGACTTGGTCTTCGATCGCCTCTAACGAGGGGTCTGTGCAGCATCTGAATTTTTTATCGGAGCATGAAAAAGCCGTCTTTAAAACTGCCTATGAAATAGATCAAAGATGGTTGATTGATTTATGCGCTGATCGCACGCCTTATATCTCGCAAGCACAATCTTTTAATGTTTTCCTGCCTAGCGATGTGCATAAAAAGTATCTGCACGATGTGCATTTTAGCTCTTGGAAAAAAGGAATCAAAAGTATGTATTATCTACGCAGCTTTCAGTCTATTCAACGAGCTGAAAATCTTGGAAAAAATCAGCTTAGCGCGGAGGAGAAAAGTGCACTAACTCAAAATTCCTCCAACTATGAAGAATGTTTATCTTGCCAATAACTAAGTAATTAATTTAAAAGGAACAAATTATGTCAATCCCTCAAGAAGAAACCAAACCTTTTTCCCTGCTGCATGCTAGTCATGCTTACAAACCTTTTCGCTATCCTTGGGCCTATGAAGCTTGGTTAGCGCAGCAAAGAATTCATTGGTTACCTGAAGAGGTAAATATGGCCGATGACATTAAAGATTGGAAATATAATATATCAGATAGTGAAAGACACCTATTAACCCAGATTTTTAGGTTTTTCACTCAAGCCGACATAGAGGTAAATAATTGCTACATGGAAAATTATTCTACAGTCTTTAAGCCCGTAGAGATTCGCATGATGCTTTCAGCATTTTCCAACATGGAAACTATCCATATTGACGCCTACTCTAAACTGATAGAAACAATCGGCATGCCCGAAGTAGAATACCTAGCATTCATGAAATACAAAGCCATGCGCGATAAGTACGATTATATGCAAAAATTCGACGTAGCAAGCAAAGAAGGCACGGCTATGACTTTAGCGGTTTTTGGCGCATTTACTGAAGGGCTCCAACTTTTTGCCTCTTTTGCAATTCTGCTAAATTTTCCCCGCTTTAATAAAATGAAAGGCATGGGGCAAATAGTTACATGGTCTGTGAGAGACGAGACCTTGCATACTCAATCAATTATCAAATTATTTAAAACCTTTCTGCAAGAAAATCCTGAAGTTTGGACCGAGCAATTGCGCAGTAACTTATATGAAGCTTGCGCTACTATTGTACACTTTGAAGATGCATTTATTGATTTAGCCTTCGAGTTAGGCGATGTACAAGGCCTTACTGCCCGCGATGTAAAAAAATACATCAGATATATAGCCGACAGGCGCCTAACCCAAATTGGCCTGCGCGAGATATATTTGATCGATGAAAATCCATTACCATGGCTAGATGAACTATTAAATGGTATCGAGCACGCTAACTTCTTTGAAAACAGAGTCACAGAATATGCTAAAGCCTCAACAAAAGGCACCTGGGATGATGTTTTTCAAGAGATAGTCAGCAAAGATCAAAATTAACTTAGCTTTTATTTTCAAGAAAAAAGCCACCCTGCCCCAGGGCAAAAATTTTGCCCTTGGCTTAGCGCAATTTATTTTTAATGATCTACATTATAGTCAATTGATTTGAGGTTTGCTGGCTTGCCTCACCGTTTCTTTAGCCTATGTAGAATAGTGCTATAGGCTACTTCTAGTATCAAACTTCAACTTAATCGACCATAGTTGATTGAATCAAAGTATTAACTCTCTCCAGCTATCACAGTTTCTGCTCTATTTAACTCTTGTATGAAATCCACACTTTCATTGAGCAAGTTATACGCCATTTCTTGCGCCTGCAAAAAATCACCACACTTATCTAGGGTCTTATTATCGACCAATCCAGTTTCTTTTAAATAATCTTTATACACATCTAGCGCCTCTTTTAGGCTTTCTTGGTTTTCTGGCGCCTGCAAAAAATGATGACACTCAGCTAGGGTCTGATTATCGACCAATCCAGTTTTTAAATAACTTTTATACGAATTTAGCCTCTCTTGTAGGCTTTCTTGGTTTTCTGATGAAAATTTTCTCCAGTCTGTGTAACATACCTTCTTAATAAATTCCTGCATCTGCTTACAAGCAAATATTTTACTTTGATTCTCAAAAGTATCTGGTATTTTTATAACCTTGTCATCGCGTGATAAATAAAGCAATGAAGAGCCCTTGTTATCAAACTGCTTTATTTGCTTATCATAATCTTTATTTCTTGTTTTCTCCTCTTGTTGTATTTTTTCATATACGTAAGATTTTTTCTTAAAATCTTCCTCCAGTTTTGCAAAGTCTTGTATTGCTTTTTTTTCAACTTTATTGAGTTGATCAAACATGGTAAATTCATCTGTATCTTCTGTTAGATCTATAGAAAACATACCCTTCTCTTTTAATTGAGAATGGATTTTTTTTTGTTGGGTATATTCCAACGAATGTATATATCGCTCTATACAAATTTTGGTATCGAGTATTTCAAGGGGCCTATCGAATGATTCAAGGAATGATGTACTATCCGATTTTATCATACCCTTGGGAGTTAATAAATAAGTTGTGCTTAGCATATATAACACATAACAACACTCGGACATCAGGCTAGGTAATATTTTCGATATAAGAGTAAAATGCTTAATATACAGCTCAACTTCACCCTCCTTGTAATTACGAAAATTATTTATCTCAATTGCATTGCCATTGTCCATTATCACATGCAATATATCTGGCAATTGAGCACTACCCATACTATGCAGATACGATGAAAGCTTATAGACTTTCTCGTTGCCATCGTACCAAAATAAAAAATAATAATCTTGTGGAGCTTTAGGACGGAAATATAAAATTACTTTAATGTGTTGAGAGCTCATATCCGGAGCTATCTCATAAGTATACAAATTATTAAATTCCATAGTAAAGGCTTTTTTCTCTTTGCTTTTTATTTTTTTCTTATTTACTTTGCGCTTTGCTTCAGGCTTATTTCGTTGTAACTCAATACTTTGAGGATCGATCAAGCCAAAGTTTATATCATCATTATCGAAAACATTTTGCTCTAAGAGATCAATTTTATCTTTTGTATTAGCAATAGATTTCACCAACATTTGGGCATGATCTTTTAAATTAATAATATTTTTATTTTCTTTAGATTCTTCAGATTGCTCTTGAGCGATTGCTAAGTTTGTATTTTCTAGCATCTTGCAAAGCTGTGCTTGCTGAGTTTTGAGTCTTTCTAATTTTTGATTAGTGAGTGTATTTTGAGTTGAGGAATTTTGGTTTTTCATTATTAATATCTTTTAATTTAAACTAAAAAATATTATATCAGACAATATTTAAACTTACAAGTTTATTTTATATATAAAATACATCATAAGGGTAATTATTACATAACCGATTAAGTTAAGATTCAAGCCAAGGGCAATCTCTTTAGTGACCATCAGGTAGACTAAAGCAGAAAGCTAGGAGATAAGTTTTAAAATAAACTTTGTGATTAATTAGATGATATGCGCAAAAGAATTTAATTCATTAGACCTAAGTCTAAATCCTCATCTTCTTTAAATTTAGTATTACCGCTATGGATATTAAGTAATTTTAATTTTCTATGCAAAGCTGAGCGCTCCATTCCCACAAAAGCAGAGGTGCGAGAAATATTATTATTGAATCTACTCATTTGCGAGGTCAAATACTGCTTTTCAAACATCTCTCTTGCCTCTCGTAAAGTCAAAGACATAACGCCCACCAAACTATCGATATGACCAATATTACCGGAGGCAAAATTTGTGATATTTTGCGGCAACATATCAGGCTTAATGATTCGATCTTCCTCTTGTACAAGAGGATTCATAATCATTGACCACTCTACCACATTCCTTAATTCCCTTATATTACCCGGCCAGTTATACGATTGAAGCGTAGCAACTGCCTCAGGTGAAAATTCCCTGTGTTTTAAGCCTGAAGATTTAACCAACTGAGTAACAAAATGAGCTACAAGCATTTGAATATCTTCTTTATGCTCTGATAGATCTGGGATATTTAATGGATAAACATTAAGTCTATAATACAGATCCTTTCTAAATCTACCAGCCTCTACCTCAGCCTCAATATTTTTAGCTGTAGCTGCAATAATTCTTAAGTCTACTTTAACTAATTTACCATTTTTCTCAAATGTACCCTCGTGTATTAAACTAAGAAGTTTGGTTTGAATAAGAGTTGGTAAATCCGCCACCTCATCAATATACAAAGTACCATTGTTTGCCGCTTCAATTATACTGATTCTTTTAGTCATTGCAGCATTGAGGTCTGTCTTATCAGTATCGCCAAAAAGCTCTTGTTGCACACGTTCAGAAGACATGCCCGTAGGGCTAAATAAGATGAATGGACCATTGGAATTTTTGGATTTTTTGTGAAATACTCTTGCAAATAACTCCTTGCCCACCCCAGCATTACCAGTAATTAATACTCTGCCTGAAGTAGATGCTATTTTATCTATATAGCCTTTAAGCTTAGTAATACAAACAGAAGATCCCACGATCTCTGTTCTATCGATTACCTTTGCTTTAAGATCGATATTTTCCCGCTTAAGCTTAGATGACTCACACGCTCTTTTTAATAAAATAATAAGCTTATCGTGTGTAAAAGGTTTTTCAATATAGTCGTAAGCTCCAAGCTTAATAGCGGTAACCGCTGTTTGTATTGTACCATGACCACTAATTACTATTATAGGCATTAAAGGATAGCGTTTTTTCACTAACTCTAAAATTCCCAAACCATCTATCTCACTACCTTGCAACCATATATCTAATATAATAGCACCTGGTACCTTTTGATTTATTCTTTCCATCACTTCCGTGCTATTAGCAGCAGTGCGAGGGGAAAAACCTTCCTCTTTTAAAATCTCAGATATCAAATCGCTAATATCTTTTTCATCATCCACAATTAAAACATCTAAACTCATAATATTATACAGTAATTAATAGGTTAGTTTAATCTACATATATGACACTAACTTGATTTGTAAGTCATATCAATCTCCTTAGATTAAAAAAATCCAAAAAGTTCAAAAGCATTGTAAATTAATCACCCCTAGGTTCAATCATTTTTTATATACCAAAGCAAAAATTTTTCTTTCCTCCATTAAAGCTATTTTATGATATTTAGTAGGGCAATATCCAGTAAAATATGTGCTCAAATTAATATTATTTACTAAAACAACCTTATCTTGAGGCATCATACTTATAACATTTATAAAATAACTTTCTATGTCGGTAATAAATTTTAAGACCCCTAAAACATTAAGCTTTTGTTCTATTATACCAAATCTTTCATAATTTAATAATCTTCTTTTATTATATCTTTTTTTCGTCCATGGATCAGGAAAAAAGACATAAAAAGCTTCCACACTATTATCTCTAATACTATATAGTATATCATTAATATCACCAGAATAGATGAAAAGATTGTTGATAGGATGATTTTTACATAATTTTAACAAGTTGCATATCCCATTCAAATATACTTCAGCACCTATAAAACACTTATCAGGATTAGCCAAAGCAGCCGCATAAAGATGCTCTCCGTAACCAAAACCTATTTCAACATGTATATTTTGCAAGCTTGATAATTTATTAATATCTAAAGCATAAAGTGGTAAAATTTCATCTAGCAAAGATACTGCAGTTTGACTTAAACTTTTGCCTATTCTACGAGCGTAGCTCTTGATTTTTATAGTATTATTTGTCATCATTATTTCACTATTAAAATTTTCAACACCTATTTAAAAATCAACCAAATATCAAATGTTTCAATTGATCAAATTTTTTAAATTTAACACATTATCAATATTAATTCTGTCACTATCTGGTTGCTTAAAATTTCAAAAGCCAGCTATAATTATACTTAAAGACTCTTCTGCAAAAAACACTCAAGAGAAATATTTTTCACCTGCCACTGACACCGAAATTATCTCTCACGATATAGAGCTTCCGAAAAAGAGTAGTGATAATTTAAATATATCTAATTTGCAGGATTTTCAAGTATCGGAAGAACAAATACATCACAATCAAAAAGAAAAAAACAATATCAATGAGTCATCTATATCAGAAAATCATAGTAATGATACTATCAACGCTGGCAGTGAAAAATTATCAGAGGTTAATCAAAACAATAACATTAATGTAAATAATGCAGAAGACAGACCAGATACTCTGGATCTAAATACCGAGCTTACAAATATATTATCAGAAGAAAAATCAAATAAAAATGAACCAATTCAAAATCAATCAGAGAAAAAAATTCCCGAAGGGTTAACAACAACTTTATTAAAGCCACTTGAAGGTAAATTAATTCAATCTTTTACCAATACTCATTCAGGAATCAATATTGAAGCTAAGCTAGGAGCGGAGATAAAAAATCCTTACGATGGACAAGTAGTTTTTTCTGCTTTTGATAAAAAATTCGGCAATTTAGTTATTATCAAGCTTAAAGACAGTAATTTCTTCATTGCTTTTGCTCATCTAGACGACTTGATATTAACTAAAAGCCAACAAGTAACAAGGGGACAAGTCATAGGCTATGTGGGACAAACAGGCAACGTAGATAACCCTCAGTTACATATTGCAATTAAACACGACAAATCATCAATAGATCCAACACTATACTTA
>CANGHM010000014.1 GCA_947453775.1 Rickettsiales bacterium
AATTTTTTAACCGACGGTAAAGCATTAGTTATCACCCCTAGACTTTCACCCAATGCAAAGCATTTGCTTTATGTTTCATATGAAAAGCGCAATGCAAAAGTCTTTGTGAGAGATTTAAACACAAATAAATCTATTGTTTTAGGCAAATTTTCTGCAATTTCTTTTGCACCAAGATTTGCACCTGATGGCAGCAAAATTGCTTTTTCGATTGCAAAAAATGGAGTTACAGACATACTTGAATTAAACTTGACTACCCATCAAGTCAACAAAATTACTTCAGGCATTGCAATTAATACCTCACCTAGTTACTCTCCAGATGGCAAAAAAATATACTTTAACTCAGATCGTAGCGGATCGCCCCAAATATACTCCATGAACTGCGACGGATCAGATCTTCAGCGCATTAGCTTTGGAGATGGATCATACGCATCACCAGTACTTTCACCAAACGGCAAACATATTGTTTTTATGAAACAAATTCGAAATCAAGGATTTTATATAGGAGTAATGCGAGCTGATGGCAGCGAAGAGCGATCGATCGCCTCAGGTTATTTAGTCGAAAGCCCTAGTTGGGCACCAAATAGCAGACTAATATCATTTGCTAAAACTAGCTACCCGACAAAAGGAAAACCACCAATAACAAAAATTTATACAATCGATATTAGTGGGCAAAACGAGCAAATAGTAAACACTCCATTTGAAGCTACAGATCCAGAATGGTCACCGAAGCATTAGTAAAATCGACAACCTCAAATCAAGTTGGCTATATACACCATATTCTTTTAAAATGATCGTTTAAAAGCAGATAGAAGAGAAGAGTGTTATTTAAAATCGTATGAGAAGGGTTTGTCGTTTCGCAAAAAAGATGGTGAGTGTATTTTCGTATCAAAGCAATAGCTAAGAGTAATGATAACTACTTAGCTATGGAATGCTCGACTACAAAAAAGCAACTATAAGAAGTTGATTTTAATAGCTGAAATTCTATCAGAACCTCCTGATCTACCTGACTTATTTGAATCAGTTGTAATCTCGTAGCTTACTTTACGTCCATCTATTCTATGTCCGTTCAATATATTTTCCACTTCTTTGACTTTAGAATCTGAATGATCAGAACCCATCATGATTAGCTCCTCTTTTTGTGACACAAAAGCTGTACGATGCAAAAATATATCTGCTGACTTATCTTCTGGTGTGATAAAACCGAAACCTTTGACTGAGTCGAACCACTTGATGATACCTATTCGCATAAAAATTGACCTTTAATAATATTTATATTTTTAGGATGATGTAAAAATCTCAATAAGTCAAAACATTTTTTATTTATTTTCGATAAAAAACGTAGATCATGGTTTACTAGCTGCAGTTTTATCATAAATACACCACACGATTCTTATCGGCTAGAAGTTTGAGTTGATTGAATTTTTAGTTAATCATCTTGAATTAACCCAATTAAATTAAAAGAAAATTACGCTAATAAAGAATTTAACACTCCCCATACCAAATAGCGGGGCTAAGACGCAACTCTATCCCTTCAAGACTAGCAAAGCTAGAAAGAGTATCTTCTTGGCGTAGCAATCCAAGACCATAGCTCTGATAACTTGAGCACAACGCTCCAATTTCTTGGCTACCTAGCATAATTTTACTACCTTGAGCAAAATGCTCAAGGGCCATGCTGGACTCGATGCGATAGAGCTTTTTTCTAATTACCCCCCGATATTTAGTCCTAGCGATCACTTCTTGCCCAACATAACAACCCTTATTGTAACTAATAGCATTTAGAAAGTCCATGCCGTATTCCTGAGGAAATGATTTGTTAATGAGCAAATCAATATGACCATCTGGAATACTATATTTATATTTATCGAGTCTGTATTGCTCAAGCATTAGCTCATGCTTGATTAAATCATCTTTTTGACCAACGGGGATAATACTTTTATATTTTAATTTGCCATATCTTGGATCCGGGTACGACAAATCCCCATACCGCTGATCGCAATACAAACATAAATAATCGCTGCTAACATCAACAATATCGACATTACTGCGCATTTTATACATCAATAATTTGCTTAAAACAGATTCTTTGGCAAGCAAAGGCACCTCCAACAAATAACCATCGTGAAGTGGATAGATAAAAAAATCACAAATATAGCGCCCCTGGGGGGATAGCATTAATGCGTAAGATATTGAATTTTGCTCGATATAATTAGTAACAAGCCCGTTCAAAAATTTATGCGCATCATTGCCGGTAAGGCCAATAACTACCTTATCTTTTAGCTCTGTGTATATCATCTTTGCGCACTAAAGTTTCTAAAATAAATAATCCAATCCCTACGCTAATAAACATATCAGCTACATTAAATACCGGAAAGTGATAGTCATAGTAATGCACATGTATAAAATCAAACACAGCGCCTCGATAAAAACGATCTATTAAATTACCTATCCCGCCACCCAATACAAGCAAGTATAGATCAGATGATTGATGATTAAAAAGATAGCTAGCCAGTAAATATAAAATTATCAACGAATTGCTGGCAAGAAATATTATATTACTATATGGGCTAGAGCTAAATAACCCAAAACTAATACCATAATTCCAGGTATAAACTAAATTCATCAACGGATTTAAATACAAGCTATACCCCTTTTGAGTTTTAAGAAAATCAATCATATAGGCCTTGCTAAACTGATCGAGAAAAACTAAAAACACTATACTAAACAATGCAAACCACAATCGCTTGCCCGCAAAATTAAACATTGGCAATCACTCCAGCTTTAGTAAATAGGTTAAAAAAATTATTTGTTGTTTGCATCTTTACACTCTCCAGATCCAAGCCTTTGAGCTCTGCTATTTTTGCAGCAACAAAATTAACAAATGCAGGTTCGTTTTTCTTGCCCCTCATGGGGATGGGGGCCAAATATGGCGAGTCAGTCTCAACCAGCAGCATATCTAGCGGAGTATAGCGCACCACCTCAACCAAGGCATCGTTATTTTTAAAAGTGATAATGCCAGCAATAGAGATATAAAAACCAATATCCAAAACTGCTTTGGCAAATTTTAAATCCGAAGCAAAACAATGTATTAGACCATTAAATGGATGCGCTTTATACTCAGCTGCCAGGATTTGCTGACAGTCATCATCTGAGTTGCGGTTATGTATGATAACGGGCAACTCTACCTGCTGACTAGCATAAATATGATTGAGCAAAGAATTGCGCTGATCAATCTTACTATAACCAGGGTGGTAATAGTCAAGACCAGTTTCACCAAAAGCAATTACTTTTGGATGCTGGCTTATCTTCAGCAATTTATCCAACTCTACTACATCAGCAGCAGTTTTAACCGAACAAGGATGCATTCCTACGGAGGCAAAAACTTCAGGATATTTTTCGGCAAAAGCAAGCAAAGCATCCATATTATCTAAAGAGGTTGCCACCGTTTGCATATATTTTACGCCAGCTTCTTTAGCTCGCTTGATCGCTCCATCGGCATCAGCAAGTAGGTCTAAATGACAATGTGAATCAACCAACATACTCTATCCTGTTAAATATTGGCACTGGGGCAATGGTAATATTAAATTCACCAAGCATATATTGCATATCGAGGTGTTGCAAAGAGCGCTGGTCGGATGAAATATTTAGCTGATCAAGAATTTTGGCACTTGATTGCGGAACAAACGGCTGTAAAGATATACCAATATAGCGTATCGCCTGAAGCAAAATCCGCAAAACGCGATAGGTTTGATCCATATCAGTTTTAATCAACTTCCAAGGGGCATGTAAATCAACGTATCGATTAGCCTGGTCAGCAAAATGCACTATCGCCTCTAATATATGATGCAATTCAAATTTAGGCATGAAATCTTCAAAAGCACTGGGCAGCTTAGCTGCGCTCATAATGAGCTCATCCCCAGCAAGCATAGCATAGTCGCAAGCAGGCAAATGCCCCCCTAACTGCTTATGCACAAAAGATAAAATACGCTGGCTTAAATTACCAACTTTATTACAAAGTTCGCTATTAATTCGATTAACCAGATTTAAACGTGCAAAGTTTCCATCGCTACCAAAGCTAATCTCTCTGAGCAAAAAATATCGCACATAGTCTAAACCAAACTCATCTATTAAATCATGAGGGTCAATTACGTTACCTACGGATTTGGAAATTTTCTGCCCCTCATTGGTCCACCAACCATGAGAGACGATGGCTTTAGGCAAATCAAGGTTTAGAGCCATTAAGAATGCCGGCCAATAAACCGCATGAAAACGCAATATATCTTTACCTACAACGTGCACATCAGCTGGCCAAGAGCTTTCATCAGCAGCAGAAAGATACGAAGTTAAAGCGTCCAGCCAAACATAAATTACATGAGCAGGATTTTGTGGCACCTTAATGCCCCAGGTAATACCCGTGCGCGAAACGGCCAAATCTTTTAGCCCAGAGTTAACAAAACTAATAACCTCGTTAAGACGATAATGCGGCAAGACAAAGTCGGGGTGATTTTTATATAAATCCAGTAATCTTTGCTCAAATTTTGAAAGCGCAAAAAAATAACAATCTTCCTGAACCCATTCTACTGGAGCGCCTGTAGGAGCCTTGCCATCAACAATCTCACTTTCATCATAAAAAGCCTCGTCTCTAACGCTGTACCACCCGGCGTATTTACCAAGATAAATATCTTGACTTTGAATCAATTTATTCCACACTTCTAGCACTTTTTGCTCATGAGTTGGACTGGTAGTGCGCAAAAAAACGCTATAGCTAGCCTCTAGCCTATCGGCCAATGTGCGAAATAAGCTAGAATTCATATCGACAAAATCTGCTGGTAATATCGCAGCATTACGCGCAGATTGCTCAATTTTTTGACCGTGCTCATCTGTGCCCGTCATAAAGGTCACCACCCCACCCTTGAGCCTTTGAATTCTAGCTATTACATCGCACACAATAGTAGTGTATGCATGCCCAATATGGGGCTTATCATTTACATAATATATTGGTGAAGTTACATAATAGTTCATTAGCGATCAAACCCTCTATAGATAAATAATTTATTTAGCAGATTAATTAAATCATCAATCATTTGCTGTATTTTATAATTTGCCTCGTTAGTAGCGATTTTAACCAACTCAGCTACTAAATCGGAATTAGCTGCTAAAACCTCCGGGGCAATATAAATAGAAATAACCTGCCCCCTGCCATTTACAGTCACCCTTACGTCACCCTCTTGAGCAATGCCAATATATTGGTTTTTATCTATCTCTTGCTTCAATTTAACAAATTCCTGATAATGAAGCTGCATTTGCTCCTGAACATTTTTAGCCTGCTGCACAAAGTCTTGAAATTTCATATTTATCGTTTTGCTAAAAAATTAAACCATACATCGGAAATTTGCGCCTCGGGAAAAAGTGCAAAAACTTTTTTAATATTATCTCCCAGCAAAGCCTTAGCTTTCAAATCGTTATGCAAAGATTTAAATGAGCTATTAATGCTATGAGATAACTGCCATTCGTGATTACTCCAATTTTGTAGCGCTTGGGCAAGTTGCACTTTAATGTCATCGCGCATGTTAGATGTTTCTAGTTTAACTATATTATTTTTAAAATGCACAATACCGCACTCATTCATTACAAAGTGATATAAACTAAATAAATGCTCGTGATGTATATATTTGATAAATTCGAACAACTCTACCCCTTCTAAATCTGGGACATTTGCAATATTAACTAAATCCATATGAACTGCGCTTTGCTGCTCCGGCTCAGCGGTAGCGTTAGGCTCCACTGATAATGCAATATTTTTTTCAAGGCCCGCAAGCTCTGAAATTTTAGGCTTTATTGGCTCTGCAGCTTTGAGCTTTATCGGCTCTACAGCCTTGGGCTTAGGCGAGCTAGCGCTAGACGGTAAATTACGCAACGAATCAAGAGCTGGAGTAGCATTTTGAGCAACCATATTAGTTTGCATACTGATTTGTTCAGGACTAGGCAAAATGGCACAATAAATTGATTTAATAATCAACATTTCAAATGCAATCAACTGATTAGAGCTTTTGGCGACATCTGGCAAACCTTTGTCAAAAATTTGCCATAGCGAGGTTAAAAACCCTAAATCAATTGAAAATAATAACTCTTTTACTTCAGCCTCATAAGATATAAATTCCCCCAAAGTATATCCAGGAATTAACTTAATCTTACTAAGCAAAGCAATTAATTCGATAATGCTGACAATAATGTTAGTAAAATCAAAATTTTCCTCATAAAGAGAGGCGATTAAATCAATTGCCCCCCTACTATCTTGCGCCAAGATATACTGTAGTAATTTTAGCGCATGTCTTGCATGATTCAAATCAAGCCCCTCCTCCACTATGCTCAGATCAATTTTTTGCTGCCGCTGGGAAGCCAAAAAACTCACCTGCTCGAGTAAAGTCGTAGCATCCCTTGCTGAGCCATCAGCTCTATGCGCTATCGCCTGCAAAGCTAAAGAGTCGTATGCGATTTGCTCAGCCTTGCAAATGTTTTCAAGCAACATAACAAGATCATTTATCCCAAAGCGCTTCAGATTAAATTTTTGGCAGCGCGATAAAATAGTTAGTGGCACTTTATTAATTTCTGTGGTAAGTAACATAAATATTACATGCGCTGGTGGCTCCTCCAAGGTCTTAAGCAATGCATTAAAAGCACTTTTAGAGAGCATATGCACCTCATCTATAATAAATACCTTATATTTACCAAGCACAGGTCGATACATCGATTTTTCTATCACATCGCGCACATTATCTACGCTAGTATAGCTTGCAGCATCTATTTCAACTATATCAGGATGGGATTGATTGGCGCAAGCAAGACAGTTTTCACATTGCCCGCAAGCTGCAACCAAAGCACTTTGCTCTTGCAAATTAGTACAATTAATTGTTTGCGCCACAATGCGTGCAGAGGTGGTTTTACCTATACCTCTTATACCAGTGAATAAAAAGCTACTAGCTAGTTTATTATTTTGGATCGAATAATGTAAAACTTTGGTTAAAACATCTTGACCGATAAGGTCGGCAAAGCATTTAGGTCTATACTTACGCGCTAAGGCAAGATATTTCATAGCCACGATATTTTGTAGTTTCTAAGAATGAAAATCAAAAATGAGAATCACATACGAAAATCAAATAAGCCGACGCTAACCTGCCTTCAAAACTTATGGCTGCTTTCTTTCAAACCTGACCAGATTCATAACGAAAAACACCTAACGTCAGCAGATACAATAGTACTATTTTTTCCTTACCCAAGCAAGTTTAATTTTTAAGCGCAACTAGCAAAATATTTGAAAAATAGTAATTGACAAATTCAACTATTCTATGGATAATAGACTAGATAATAATATCGTTGGGGCGTCGCCAAGTGGTAAGGCACCGGTTTTTGGAGCCGGCATTCGATGGTTCGAATCCATCCGCCCCAGCCACAAAAATACCTAAAGCATCCTCATCTGGCGCTCTTACTGCATTCTTGCTATTGCGGCATGCTATTTTTTAATTTACTCAAAAAATTAGATTTTATGAAAAATAACCTGCGTACTTTCTTAATACTTGCATTTTTATTTTTAGTAGGATTTGTTGGCTTCAAAATCGTACGCTACTCACTAGCAAGATTAACGAACTCACATCAAACCAAATCCTTTAATTTAGTTACTCCCAAGCTATCGACAGATGATTTAGACACTAAAGATGTTCAAGAGATAGTCAAAAACTATATACTAGATAATCCTGAAGTTTTATTGCAATCTTTAGAGAATTTTCAAGCGTCTCGAGTAGAGAAACAAAATGAAAAAATTGCATTAAAAATCAACGCCAAACGCTCTGAGTTATCCGATACCTCAATATTTCCATCTATAGGCAATCAGGCGGCAGATGTAAAAATAATAGCTTTCATGGATTATGCATGTGGATATTGTCAAAAATCTCAATTGATTCTAAACCAACTACTTACTGAAGACCCAAAGCTTTTAGTAATATATCACATGAGCCCTATTCTAGGTGAGAGCTCAAAATATTTGACCAAAGTTGCCCTTACTGTTAATAAGCTCGCTAAGGATAAATTTCCACAACTAAATAGCTTGTTTTTGCAAAATAAAATAGAAAACAAACAAGATGTAGCAAAAATTTTAACAGATATTGGATTAAAATATAGCGACATTGAGGAGGAGATGCATCTTGAAAATGCACAAAAAGTCATGGATAAATCACTAAATCTAGCTAAATATCTAGAAGCCTCTGGAGTACCTCTATTTATCATCAAAGATAAAATCTATTCCGGCTTTTTGAGCAAAGAACAAATGCTGCAAATAATCAAAGAAGCAAGATCAACATCTAGTAAACCTTAAGTCGCCTTTAAAAGAAAGACACGCCCCCACCTTTCACTTAAGCTGCTACGCACGATGAAGCATCTTTCAATTTTTCAAATCTCAATGG
>CANGHM010000015.1 GCA_947453775.1 Rickettsiales bacterium
ATAGTTATTAGCCAAACATACTCGATTGAATTTGGCAGCATATATATAATCTTATGCGCTATAATGGGCATGATCGCACTAAGGCTATATTCTGGGCGTATCAAAATTAATCATCAAGTAAATTCGTGAAAACTTCGATAGAAACCATTCAAGGATTGGTTGAAAAAGTCATTTTTCACAACAGTGAAAACGGTTATACTATTATTAACCTAACCCTTCAAGAAGGTAAAAAAGATAGTGTGATCGTGGTAGGAAGCAGTGCTTCAATTGCAGCTGGTGAACACATCAAAGCCCAAGGTAATTGGTTTCAAGATAAACGCTACGGCATGCAGTTTAAAGCCGACATTATTACAATTGTGCCACCAAATAGCTTGGAAGGAATTGAGAAATATTTAGCATCGGGCTTGGTCAAAGGTATTGGTCCGGTTTATGCAACAAAATTAATTACAGCTTTTGGCTTAGATATCTTTAATGTTATTGAAAATCACCCTGAAAAACTAGCTAAAGTACCAGGTATCGGCAAAACCAGAGCCAAACAAATAATTAGTGGCTGGAAAGAGCAAAAGGCAGTGCGTGATATAATCTTATTTGTTCACGCTTACGACATACCGACATCTCAAGCAATCAAAATCTTTAAACAATATGGCGCAGATGCCATTAGAATTATCCAAGAAAACCCCTATAAACTAGCCAAAGACATACACGGTATAGGATTTAAAACCTCCGATACCATCGCCTTAAAAATTGGTATTGATAGGCATGCAAAATTCAGAGTGCAAGCAGGGATTTTTTATTGTTTAAATTTGGCACTAGAGCAATCATCTTGCTCAATGCATCTAGATCTTTTATTAAAAAATGCTATTGAGTTATTACAAATAGAAGAGACTTACGTTGAGCAAGCATTAGATAAACTTTTGAGCGAAGGTGACTTGGTGCTAGAAGAAATTAACAATAATCCATGCATTTTTTTAAAACAACTATTTGATGCTGAAACCTTTATTGCAGATAAATTAAAAGATTTAGCCCAAGGCACATTGCCGTGGGGCATGGTAGATGCAGCCGAGTCAATTCAATACGCACAAAATACCCTTGATATTGAATTATCCAAAACCCAAAAAATCGCAGTTGAAGAAGCGTTAAAAAATAAATTACTTGTTATTACCGGAGGACCTGGCGTGGGTAAAACTACTATCGTTAACTCGATATTAAAAATCTTGCAAGCCGAAGGGGTAAATGTTGGTCTTGCCGCCCCAACTGGCAGAGCAGCAAAAAGAATATTTGAAACTACTGGCCATGAGGCTAAAACATTACATCGCTTGTTGCAAAAAAACATTGGCCAAAGTCAATATAACAATAATGTTTTCATGCTTGAGTGCGATCTTTTAATCGTCGATGAAGTTTCGATGATGGATGTACCTTTAATGTTTTCTTTACTCAAAGCCCTACCCCAACAAACTGCCCTGCTACTTGTGGGAGATGTAGACCAACTACCATCGGTAGGGCCAGGCACAGTACTTAGCGATATCATTAAGTCAAATATTATACCAGTAATTCGCTTGACTGAGATATTTAGACAAGCAAGTGCTAGCAAAATTATCGCCAATGCATATAAGGTAAATAGTGGCCTAATGCCAAATTTAGTTAATGAAAATGCCGATCAAAGTGACTTTTTTTTTATTGAAAGCTCTACCCCTGAAAGCGCGCTAGAAAAAATAATTGCCCTTGTAAGTAAAAATATCCCTAGCCGGTTTGGCATATGCCCAATTCGAGATGTGCAAATTTTATCGCCTATGAACAAAGGTCTTCTTGGCACTAAAAACCTTAATGCAGTTATGCAAAAAACCCTAAATGCTCATCACACCAAAAGTATTAGCATACTTGGTAACACTTTTAGCGTAGGGGATAAAATAATGCAAATTACAAATAACTACGACAAAGAGGTTTATAACGGCGATATTGGCCTTATTTATTCCATCGATCAAGAAAAAGAAGAAGTGGCAATTTACTTCGATACCAAGCTATTGGTATACGACTTTGTTGAATTATCCGACATTGTTTTAGCATACGCTGTTACTATCCATAAATCACAAGGATCAGAATACCACACTGTTATTATTCCAGTAGTTACTGAGCATTTTATTATGCTGCAGCGCAATTTACTTTATACCGCAATTACTAGAGGTAAAAAGCTAGTTATTCTTGTTGGTCAGCGCAAAGCGGTCGAAATGGCGGTAGAGAAAAAATCTCAAACCAGGCGCAATTCTAGCTTATATAAAAAACTCACCTCTTCTGAATAACTGACAAATATCTTTGCACACTAAAGCTTAATCAGTTATATAAGATCACCAATATTAGCTATATCGCTGTGATCATTTTGTAATAGGTGATCTAAATTTACCATCTCCTGATTAATTTGAGCATTATTATTAGCCCCTACTGCTTTCAAGATCGCAATACAAGCAACATGATCGTTAGCAGCAGCAACGTGCAAAGCTGTCCAATCATCGTTATCTTGAGCCCCAGCATCCCTCAAAACCACAATACAATCAGCATGAGCGTTACTAACAGCATAGTACAAAGCTGTCTTGCCATATTTATCTCTAGCATTAACATTAGCCCCTGCATCATTAAAGGCCACAATACAATCAGCATAATCGTGCTGGGCAGCATAGTGCATTAAGTGATGATTATCGATAAATCTACCTATTTGCGTGATTCCCTCTTGCTGGGCAAGATTAATCACATCTGTTAATTTATTTGCGTTATTAGGTCTAACAGTGCTGTGAATAGTATGAAAAATAGCATTAAGGTATTGATCATCAAATTCCACATCGCTTTGTACAATATTTTGTAAGTTCGGGGAAAGTTGGTTCAAGCAAAATAACCAACCCCTAAGATCAATGTAATATATCTCATCTATCATTTCCTTATCGACTAGAGCACGCAACTCTGGTGTAATGATTTTATTCGGATCTTTATTCGCAACAGCATCTAGGATGATTGATTGTTTAATTCTCTCTAAGGAGTCATTGTAGCTTAAAGTGTTAAGATAATCTTGCAATGAAAATAGATCGTAAATATTAATCCCCCAAGGCTTAAAATACTCTCTTAGACAATTAATTGGAGGATTATTTTTTATTTCTGCAGCAAATAAACGATAAGTATTCTCAGAGTAAAAATTATCTAGCAACTCTTGATTAGCGTTCTGCGCCAGATCTTTTTGCGTAAAAGATAAAATTTGCTTAATAAGCTCGGGGGTTGAATTTTTCATATGATACTTTTATACTTTAAATTACATAAATCTACAATTTGGAATTGTAGATTGATGTTAATACTAGCATTTTATTTCATCACTCACAAGTGCAAAATATCAAATATTTTTATTCTTTAGTTGAAAACCGCTGCATGATTAATACAATTAAAGTTTGACGATTCTAAAGCCAGCAAACCTTAAATCAATTGACTATATTATTTTGCTTTTTTCACCTTCAGAGGAATTGATTCAGAGAATGGCAAACAAAATCAATATACTCCTATTTGATTAAGCGAGTGTCATATAAATCGCTATAATTTTGAAATCCCAAGGTTCAAAGCCGATTCTTTGTCGATAAAGCGATGCTGATAGTTTTCCAGCTTAGTAAATTGACTTAATGTTTGCTCACTAATAAGTTTACCATGTAGGCTTATTACTTTACTCCACACCTCTTGCTGATCAGCATTTTGACATTCAAGGTCAATCACAATACGCTCAGAGATATGAAAATCCGCCTCTTTGCGAGATTGCTGTATAAACCTGATTAAATCACGCGCCATACCCTCCAGATACAACTCATCGCTAATAGTTAAATCCAGCACTACTACACAGTCATAGTTACTTAGTGCTTTGCGATCTTTTAAGCCCTTGGCATCAAGCTTTAAGCTAAATTCATCAGCATTTAAAGTTTGCCCAGCAATAAGTAGGTTGTGGTCTTTTTGCCACTCTTGATTTTTATTTGCCGCGATAATATCTTTGACCTTATGAGGAAGGCGCTTGGCTAAAGATGCAAAATTTATGGTCAGTTTAAAATCAGCAAAGTCGGTAATATTTTGTGCAAAAACTATATTTTTTACATTGACTTCATCCTTGATAATCTCTACAAACTCCTCTAGGTTATTTGAGCGATTTTCAACGATTGTTAGCTGAGCAAGAGGTTGGCGCACGCGAATATTCTCGCTACTGCGGATGAACAAAGCAGCATTGCAGATCTCAAGTATCTGATCCATTTGGGCTATTAGCTGATGATCGCAAGGAATGCTAACTACATCTGGAAATGTACTAAGATGCACGCTGTTCTGGCCTTGCTCGTTTTGACCATGCAAGCCTAGATATATTTCCTCAGCAAGCAAAGGCAAAAGTGGAGCGCAAGCTCTTATAATATGATCTAAGCAAGTAAAGAGCGTATTGTAGCCAGAAAGTTTATCGCCATCGTGCTGGGATTTCCAAAATCTTTGTCTACTGCGACGTATGTACCAATTATTTAGTGTTTCAAAAAATTTAAATAACTCTGCGCAAGCAATTTGCGTATCAAATTCATCCATTGCTTTTTGAATAGCTGTTATTGATACTTTGAGCTTTGAGAGGATGTATTTATCCAATAGGTGCTGCGAGGTATAGTCAATTTTAGCTTTAATAAGGTCAGCATTGGCGTACATAGTGAAAAAATGATACGCATTCCAAATTGGCTTAATTTGCAATCTTAAGGTTTCATAGACCAGTTTACCTTCTTTGTCAATTAAAAATTCACTGCCCTGCACTACCGCCGAAGAGGCCATCGTTAGGCGCAAAGCATCAGCTCCATATTGCTCAAAGATATCAAGTGGATCGGCATAATTATTTAAACGCTTAGAGAGTTTTTGTCCCTTTTCGTCTAAAATAACCCCATGACAAATGCAGTTTAAAAATGGCGGGCGATCAAACAAAGCTGTTGAAAGCACCATTAGTGTATAAAACCACCCTCTGGTTTGCGCGACATATTCCACGATAAAATCTGCCGGCATATGTTGATGAAACCATTCTTTGTTTTCAAAAGGATAGTGCACTTGAGCATAAGGCATCGAGCCACTTTCAAACCAACAGTCAAAAACATCCTCTATGCGGCGCATCATCGATTTACCAGTTGGATCATCTGGATTAGGCCTAACTAGGGTATCAATAAATGGCCTATGCAAAGTGTCGACCTTCACTCCAAAGTCGCGCTCCAACTCTTCTATCGAGCCATATACGTCTATGCGAGGATATGCTGGGTCATCGGAGCGCCACACCGGTATAGGCGAGCCCCAAAATCTGTTGCGACTAATCGACCAATCCCTTGCCCCAGCAAGCCAATTATGAAAAATACCATCTTTAATATGCGATGGAATCCAATTAATTTGCTGATTTAACTCAACCATACGCTCTTTAAAAGCTGTTACTTGCACATACCAAGAAGGCATAGCTTTATAAATGAGGGGGGTATCTGTACGCCAGCAATGTGGATAGTTATGCAAATATTGCTCAGTTTTAAGCCAATTTCCTTGTTTTTTTAGCGCAATAATGATTGGATCGTTGGCATCAAACACCTGCATACCAAAAAAGTCAACCACTTCGCTGGTAAATTTACCTGCGCTATCTACCGGACACACAAGCTCAACTCCATGCTTTTGGCACAAGATTTGGTCATCTTCACCAAAGCCCGGAGCCATATGCACCACGCCTGTACCACTTCCCGCTTCGATAAAGCTTCCTAGCAAAATTTGAAAGGCATTTGGATGATCAGCAAAATAAGGAAACAGTGGCTTATAAGTTAATTTTTCCAGCCACTTACCTTGGAACTTGCAAACTACAGCATAATCAGCTAGCTCTTTTTGATATGCCTCAAGAGCAAATTCAGCAATAATATAGCACGTTTGCTCTTTTTGCACAGCAACATAGTCAAGCTCCGGGTGAGTAGCTAGACAAAGGTTGGAAGGTAGGGTCCAGGGGGTAGTTGTCCAAGCTAGTATGCGATAATCTTGCGCGCTAGAGTCAATAAAAGGAGGTTTTTCGTTTAGCTCAAAGCTAATCGTTACTGCTTTATCCGCCCTTTGGCGATAGCTATTGTCCAGCTTGGTTTCAAAGTTCGACAACGGGGTTTGACATGCCCATGAATAAGGCATAACCCTCATTGCTTCATAGATGTAACCCTTTTTGTACAGCTCTGCAAAGGCCCACATCACTGATTCCATGAAGTTTTTGTCCATGGTTTTATAGGAGTTTTCAAAGTCAACCCATCTAGCTTGGCGTGTTACGTATTTTTCCCATTCTTGGGTATATTTTAATACAGAAGTTGAGCAATGCTGATTAAATTTATCGATACCATATTCTATAATTGCACCTCTGCCAGAAAGACCTAGCTCTTTTTCAGCTTGCATTTCAGCTGGCAGACCATGGCAATCCCAACCAAATCTGCGCTCGACCTTTTTGCCTTGCATGGTTTGGTATCTTGCGTATATGTCTTTAATAAAGCCAGTTAAAAGATGACCGTAATGGGGCAATCCGTTAGCAAAAGGAGGGCCGTCGTAAAAAATAAATTCATTATTTTTACCATCCTTAACAGCATCTCTTGTATCAACTGATTTTTCAAACAGCTTCTTATCGGCCCAGTACTGGGATATTTTTTTCTCTATTTGGGCAAAGTTAGGGCTTGTATTTACCTCAGGATATGGTTTGTTCATATAAATATTCTTAAAAACGGTATTTTCTTCAAAACATTAGGCACCTGCTTTATGCGCTTAATTGTGCCAACTAGCTGATGCAATGATTTATCTATAAACTCTTTAGTCGCGATATTATCATCCGACTGATCAGTATTATATCGTATTTGCGCAGCTAAATATATACCATGCAGCAACGCTCTTTTGGAATAATAGTTATAATCTAGCGATAGATCACCCGCCTGTTGCCAGACCAAATCAACCGATTGCCATGCAAAACTAGCCAAATCTGTTATATGTAAATTTTTTAGATAATACGCGCTATTTTTTTGAGCTAAAGTTTTAGTCCTTGAGGTGCCACATATCCTAATTTTTAAGGCTTGAGCTATTTGCTGCGTTATGCTTGTTGGCTTGGGCAAAGAAGCAAGAATTTGTAGCATTTCTTGATCGTAAACGTCTTCTAAATATCTTAAAATGCTGATTATGCCTTGCTCAAACCAAATCAAATAATACTCTTCTGTCAGGCCAAGATCGCGGCATACTTGGGGCATAATCCCTTTATGCCAGCCTTGCTCTTGAGCTATTTGGGCTACCCTGTTTACAAATAAATCTTTTTGACTTTTCGCTTGATTTTCCTTTTTTAGCTCTTCGTTTACTATCATCTGTTTTTTATTTTATCTGGCTTCAAATGCCTATATTTGTAATTTAAAGCAAAAAGCAGGCTAAATCAAGCTACTTGAAGTGCCTGCATCATTCTTTTATTATAGTAAAATAAGTTGAAATTTGATACTAGAAGTAGCCTATAGCACTATTCTGCATAGTAAGGAGCGCAGTGACGAAGCCAGCAAACCTCAAATCAATTGAATATATTAGCTGCTATTTCAAATTTGATAGATGCTTTGCAGCAGCTATTTCCTTGCTCCACATATGTCATTACTTTCTGACGGAAATCTTTGCTATATGACGCTACAATTTTTCCTTTAATGATATCATACTATTACGCAAATTTCAACTTAATTTATTAAGTATTCTTTTTTATTCTAGATGAAGCGTTAAAAAAACGACTGAATTTACTACCATAATTGGCAATACTGGCCCAATTATATTGAGCCATACTATTTCACCATACCAGTAAAGCAAATTTATAGCCATGCCCGTTATCCCGCACGCGTAAAAACTTGAAGGCTTAGCTGAGATGTCTAATATCACTGCAATTAAAGGTATAGTTACTAAAGCAACCCATATATTAATAGCAAAAATCAAAATTTGATTTGTATCGTCTATTAGCAACCCTGCAAATAATGTTAAAATTGCCAAAATTAGGGTGAAAATTTTAATAAGATACTCTTGGCTAGAAAAGTTTTGGGGAAATTTTTGCACAATCCTTAATGGCTTAAGTATATCGCAAATAAAACTCACGTTTGCTAAATGAATACCAGCATCGATCGCAGAAAACATCACACTCATTACTCCGCAAAGCACAACCCCTTTTATTAGCGGAG